>NZ_DALZXY010000016.1:0-11999 GCF_031988865.1 Arthrobacter sp. | reverse complement strand
CCCTTCGTGTGTCTCAGACGGGGGCGTCTGAGTAAGTCTTGGTTCGGTCTGGAACCTCGCGGTTCCCGGGCGCTTCCTTAGGAAGCCCGGCGCGCCCTGGCAGCGCGGCGCTTCAGCGCTCGACGCTCATCTTCACTCATGCCGCCCCAGACGCCGGCATCCTGACCGGTCTCGATGGCCCACTGCAAGCAGGTATCAATAACCGGGCACCGGCGGCACACGCTCTTGGCCTCTTCAATTTGAAGAAGGGCCGGGCCGGTGTTTCCCACAGGGAAGAACAGCTCCGGATCCTTGTCCAGACACGCTGCGCGGCTCCGCCAATCCATGCTAATCACTATCTCCTCTGAAAAGTCGACTCCGATTGTTTGTGAAAACATTCACGAGCAACCACAAACTAAAGGGGCCGGTTCCGGCCCCTGATCCCCTCTACAAGAGTGTCACGACAGGGAAACGCAAACAAGGGTTAACAAGCTGTTAATCTGCCGGAAATGATGAGTGATGCGTCACAGGGGACCGTGGACTACGCAATGGCTGACACCGTCATGTCACTGTCGCGGGGATTGCCAAAGCCTAATGGTTGAGGGTTCCACCGTCGCCGCTCCTCGACTATGTCCGGTAGTGTGCCAGTGTGTCAAGACCCCAAGATTCCACGGCTCCCACATCTCGTCCGGCGGCAGTAAACCTGATTTCCGCCATCCTTGTGCTCGAGGCACTCGGGCTCCTGGCAGTTGCAGGTTGGTATGTCTACAACCTGCTGACAGCCACGGCGACCTCCCTCGGCGGAGCAATCTTCAGCCTCATTCTTATCCTGGCGGTAGCCGCCTGGCTTCTGGTGGTGGGCCATTTCTTCTTCCGCGGCATGCGCTGGACGCGGGCCGCGGCCTTGGTCTGGCAGCTCTTTATGGTCGCGATTGCCGTGCCGACGCTACAAGGCGGCGTGGTCCTGGTTGGCCTGCTGCTGCTCTTGCCCCCGGCCGCAATCCTTCTGCTGCTCTTTACTAAACCCGTAATTGCGTGGACCAGCCGTACCAACTCGGAGCCCAAGACTTACTGAATGCCGCTGCAGCGATTCGCTGGCGGTGACGGCGCCGTTCCGGAAGCTAGTCCTGGCAGGCGAACTGCACTTCGGTAACTTTGGCTCCCGCAACGAGATAACCCCGTCCGGGCCGGGGAGACCCGTCCAGAGTTAGCCGGATTCCGAAAAACTCAGCATCAGTTTGCTGTCGGGGTGCCAGGAGCGCACCCCGGGGATCGGCCCGCAGCCGTGCTGCCAGGGGCAAGCGGGAGGCGAGACCGAAGCCTGGGGCAGCCGCCAGCACCAACCGGGCGCCACGATCGAGCAGCTGCGTCAAACACGGGTGTGCCTCCAATGGGAGCCGATCGGCGTCATCGACCAGGATGAGGCGGTTACGGATGTTCTGGTCTTCGGGTGGGGGCTCCACCGCCTCTGTGGCCATGCGCGTGGCCTCGTAACAGCCTGGGTTGAAGTGATGAACCGTCATCCCTGGTCCGGCGGCATGTGCGAACTGACGCAGCAGCATCGTCCGGCCTGATCCGGGTGGTCCGAGGGCCAGGAAGGTAGAGCCGGAAGGCAGATACGCCTCAGCCGTGTCCAGTTCATCGCCGTGCAGCCCGAGGGGGAAACGGTCCGGTCCGGACGCCGGAGCTAGATCCGCCGGTACAGCGAAGCCGGGCAGGGCATCCACACGCTGCGGCACGGCGGACCCGCCTGGAATCGGGGTGCGTTCAGCGGATTCCGGCGGCTCGGCGCATTGGGCAACCGCACCGGCCGGCGCGCCGATCCTCCCTTGCACATAGGCTCGGCCCGGCACCGGCTCCATGAGCGGCATCCGTGGCCACGCCACCAGCGCATCGTCGGGCAGCCCGGCAGGAAACCAGAGCCGGTTCGGGATGAGCTGGAAGAAACGTGCGGTGAGCAGTTCGCGGTTGCCGCTGATGACCAGGCAAACCCCGGTGCCCTCGCCGTCGCGGGCCAGAGCCAGTATGTCCTCTTCCGCGCCGGGAAACCGGCTGGACCGAAAGGCTTCCTGCCACCGGCCCCAGCCCGATACCAGCAGGGTAATTCCCGGGTCTCCGGTGCGGGAGGTGCCTCCGCGTCCGCGGGCAAGTCGCTGGAGAATGATGCCGCCCAGGACAGCGAGGACCCGGGCTGCCCTGCGGGTTTCGTGCGGCGCGACGTAGGCCCCTGTCTGTGCGTGGCTGGCGGTCCATGCCAGCGAACCGTCTCCGTCGAGAACATAGAGGTGCCGGGCGGGAAACCCGGCCAGATGCTCTGCGGCAAGGAGAGCGGTAGTGGATTCCGTCCCGGACTGGCCCGGCCCGATTACAGCCAGATGCGAATCCCGGTCCGGCGCCCACTCGAGCGGATCCTGGCGCTGCTGTTCCGGGCGGTCAGCCAATCCCAGGCACAAGGTGGTGTCTGAGCCATGTCCGGAGCTGAGCCCACGCGTTCCGTGCCCGTGCGCTCCGTGCGGGAGGGAATGGGGCAGCGGCGGCTGGACCGGAGCCGGTGCCTCGGCTGGAAAGCCGGCAGCGGAGGCCGCGTGATTCACCGCCTCGACCAGCTCCTCAAGACTGCTTCCCGGGGGTGTGTCGCGCAGGTCGGGGGGAGCTGACAGGTACTGGGCCAGGGTTTGTACCCGCGGCGGCGGATTACGCCCTGATGCGGTCGAGCTGACCGTGAACGCGAATGCGGCGCTGCCCGCCTTGCGCACAATGGCACTGCCGGGGGAACCGGCAGGGATGTCCGCGGCGTCATCACAGCCAACAACGTCGCGGGATTCCAGAGCGGACTGGACCCGGAGGCACACAGAGGTGGAGATATTGGCACGGATGTCCGCCGTGACCGCACCCTGCGGACGCTGGGTGGCCAGAACGAGGTGCAAGCCCAGGGAACGGCCAAGTACGGCTATCCGCATGAGGTCCTCAACAGCGTTGGGCACAGTATCCGCCAGCATTCGGAACTCATCGACGATGACGATCAGCCGGGGGATCGCTGCCGGTAGGGGATCGGTGCCATTAAACCCGTCAAGATCGCTTGCCCCGGCAGCAGAAAGCAGAGCCTCCCGGCGCCTCAGCTCAGACCTTAAGGATGTGAGGGTCCGCACGACGCTTTCACCGGAAAGATCCGTGAGGAATCCGGCGGTATGCGGCAGCCGGGCGAGGGGAGCGAGTCCCGAACCTCCTTTGAAATCGATAAGCAGGAAGTTCAGCAGGGTCGGCGGGACGGTGGCTGCCAACGAGATGATGAACGTCCGCAGCAGTTCGGACTTTCCCGATCCCGTTGTTCCGGCGATGAGGAAGTGCGGGCCGTCTGTCAGCAGGCCCAGGGACACTGGGTTGGCTCCTTGATAGCCGAGAGCGGCGTGCGGGGCGCCATTGCCGGCCCATGTGGCTCCAATGCCGTCGCTGGACATGGGGAAGAGAGCCGGGGGCCCAGCCGGCTGGTCGTTGTGGGCGCCGGCTGAGGCCAGCCGCGTTGCTGTCCGGTGGAAGGCCTGGGGGCCGATGAGGTCGGGTTGAAACGGGAGTTCCGTGCCAGCCGTCGAGAAAATCCCGCTGTCTCCGGACAGTGTGATTGAAACGTCGCCGTTCGCATCGGCGGGAGCCGGCCGCGGCCCGTCGGATTGGGCCGCTATCAGGAAAACCGCTGATTTCCGGATCTCGTCTGCCAGTCCTGCTCGAAGCAGGCCGGCCTCCGCTGAGACGGATGGAGGCACCAGTACGGTCAGCACGGCGGAAGCGTTTCGGCCGGCGGCGGCCTGGATGGCCTTAGCTGCCGCCGGGATATCCCTGGTGGAAAGGAGCTGGACTCCAGGCAGCAGCCGTGCATCGGAACTAAAGCGGTCGGCTTCCCGGCACAGCACGAGGATGGGGCGGGCCCCTCCCGGATGGTTGGCCGCGAGCTGAAGCAGTACAGAGCGCAGCATCCCCATCGTCTCCGCGGCCGGGCCGGTAACGCGAATGTTGGCTCCGGCGGATGGGACGAAGGTAACGGGGACGTCGTCGAGCAAGGGGGGAGTCCAGCCCTCCGTTGGTGCCTGCAGCAGCTTAATATTGGCGGGCATCGTGCCGGTCCCGAGGCGAAGCTCGTTCAGGGGCGGCGCCGGTGTGGCCGGTGCGCCGCGGGGAAGTTTCTGGGGCTGCTCTGGCCCGGGGAGGCTTGCCTGAAGTGCCGCCAGTGCCCGATCCCCTGCGGTGGGGTGGGCGAGCCGTCGTCGGGTCTTGTCCGCAGTGGCGGTCCTGGCTGCCGCAGCCCGGAACCGCCGTGTCCGGCGTCGCAAACCCGCGAACCCCCCGAAGGCCGTCAGCGCTGTAAGCGCCGAGAAGGCGAGGAACATCCACAATCCTGTCATTAGGGCCATTATTATGCCCAGCCCCAGTGCAAGGAGCGCCGCCAGCAGCATTGCCGGGTTGTGGGGACCGGGTGGCTTCACTGGTACCGTCAACGGCTCCGCGAAAGAGCGGCTGCCCGTGGGTGGTCGAACAGAATCCGGGATGCAGACCTGGAACGTGGTGTTCCCGGCCGTGACCAGCGACGCGGTGGAAAGTTCGGCCTTACGAACACGCCGGCCATCCACCCACACACCGTTCTGTGAGGCTGCGTCGGTGATCTGGATACCGCGGGCACTCACCAGTAGTTCTGCATGCAGCCGTGAGAGCGCCGGATCCCGGAACTCAATGGACCTGCTCCCGGAAAGAGGGGCCAGGCCTGGACGGCCCAGCCGGTACCGGCCGCGGCGAAGCTCGATAATCCTGCCGGCGTCCGGACCGCTGTGGGTCACGAGAACCAGTGGGGGCGGATCCACACGTGCTGCCGCCGGGGTGTGAGCAGTGGGCGCCAGCACAACCCCGTTGAGGAGGGAGCCAGCAGCAGCGGACCGCCCCTGCAGGGGGTGGCCATCGGCAGTGTAGGGACCCGGACCGAACGCCTGTTCCAACGCGGCAGCCAGCTCGGCACAGGAAAAATCTCCCGTTGCGTTGATCACGAGGGGGACCACCTGGCCAAGCCTGCCGGACCTCGTCCTTGACGACTCACCCGCTGGTTGTACAAGGATGGCGTGAAAGCGCACGGTGGGCCTCCTGGCAAGGAAGAATGGCAAAGATTGGGGGCGAGCTTACCCACCGTTCACAGGTTCTGCGGGTCTTTGCTGTGCCCTGTGGATAAGGACCCTCACCCGAAAGCTGGTTTGGCCCACGTTTTAGTTACCCGGAGGTAGACTTCTGGGCGGGGGAAGTGCAAGCTCCGATGAGAGGTCTGAGTGTCCCAGGAAATAACTGCTGCCCAGCGGCAGCATCCGACGCGAGTGGCGTCAAAGCCGTCGTCCTACCGGCCAGAGGTTCAAGGACTTCGGGCGCTCGCTGTCCTTATGGTGGTGACCTATCACATCTGGTTCGGGCGGGTGTCCGGCGGTGTGGATATCTTCCTGCTCATCTCCGCGTTCCTCCTCACGCTCTCCTTCATCCGCAAGGTTGAGGCGGGCAGGCCCCTGGCCCTGGGCCGATATTGGATGCATCTGTTCAAGCGTCTGCTGCCGGCCGTCGTCGTCGTACTTTTGGCTGTCCTGGCCGCTACGGCCCTCTTCGTGCCCCGTTCACGCTGGTCGGACATCCTGGCCCAGACCTGGTCTTCCCTGCTCTATTTCCAGAACTGGGTGCTTGCCGCCAACTCTGTTGACTATTACGCCACGGATCAGAGCGTCGCCAGTCCGCTGCAGCACTTCTGGTCCCTGTCCGTCCAAGGACAGGTCTTCATCCTGTGGCCCCTGCTGTTCGCCCTGGCGGCTGTTATAGCCCGGGCCACACGTGTGCGGTTCCGGCGGATCGTCCTGCTGGTTTTCGGCGTGGTCTTTGTGCTCTCCCTCACCTTCTCCATCCACGAGACGTATACCAATCAGGCGCATGCGTACTTCGATACACGGACACGCTTGTGGGAGTTCGCCTTCGGCACCCTGCTGGCACTGGCCATCCCCTATCTGAAGCTGCCTCGGCCACTGCGCATTGCTGCCGGCTGGGTGGGCCTCGCCGCGATGCTCTCCGGCGGGTTCATCCTGGATGTTCAGGGACAGTTCCCGGGCTATGTAGCTCTGTGGCCGCTGGTGGCGGCCGCCCTTGTCATCGTGGCCGGCCAGACCGGAAGCCCTATTGGAGCAGACCGTGTCCTGACCTGGAAGCCGCTGATCCGGCTCGGAGACATGTCCTATGCGCTCTATCTCTGGCACTGGCCCATCCTGGTCATCTACTTGATCTGGCGCGGACGCGAAGAGGTGGGGCTGGTGGGCGGCTCAGCGATCATTGCGCTGTCCCTGGTGCTCGCTTACCTGACGACGAAGTTCGTGGAGCGGCCGCTGCGCTCAATGGCCTGGGTGGACGCGAAGAAACGGCGCTCGGGAGTCGTGATCGCCGTGTGCGTCGCGTTGGTTGCGGTGCCGGTGGCCGGATGGCAGCAGGGGCTCCAAGTGCAGAAGGAACGGGCAGAGGCCGAGGCTGTCCAGAATAACCCTGGAGCACGGGTGCTCTTGGACGGCTATGAAGACCAAAGCAGCCCGGAATCACCCACACTTCCGCTACTGAGTTCGCTTGGCTCAGAATGGGGAACGCTGGACGGCGACTGCAGCAGCTATGACGACGGGCCAACAGATCCCGTCCTGGCAGAACGCTGCGTGGGCACGGATAGCCAGGACTATGAAAAGACGCTCCTAGTCCTCGGAGATTCACACTCACAGCAATGGTTGGGTGCGATCCAGCCAATGGCGGAGTCCAATGAATACCGGGTCTTTGCACTCATGCTCGGCGCATGCCCCTTCGGCGAGCCGAACAGTGAACGGCGTCCGGAATGCAATGACTTTAACGAGGCAGCGCTGCGGTACGCCCATGAACTCAAGCCGGATGCGGTGGTAGCGGTGGGAACCGCTGCGCATCCGACTGAAGCGCAGGACAACGTGGTGGCGGGCCTGCCCGAAGCGGCAGTGGACCTGGCCGGCTTCGGCATTCCCGTCGTCGCCATCCGGGACAATCCGCGCTTTGGCGTCAACATGATCCAGTGCGCAGAAGCCAACGGCGACCGGGGGGACGACTGCGCCTTCCCCCTCTCGGACAAGCTGTCGGACAGTTCCGAAATGGCCGCCATTTTCGACTCCCTGCAGGGACTGGCACTGGTGGACATGACCGATCTGATCTGCCCGGACGGTTGGTGCTCGCCGGTTGTCGGAAACGTGTTCGTGTACCTGGACGACAACCACCTCACGAAGTCCTTTACGGCTTCGATGAGCGGAGAGTTCGATCGCCGGTTCCACGATGCGGTCCATTGGTAAGCCTTGCTTGGCTGGGCTGAAAGTGTGTCTGCAGCAAATGTTCGGTAACCTTGACCGTCGGGCGCGTGCCGCGGGCCGCGCCGAAACTTACAGGAGTGATTGTGAACGTTGACCTCGTCGTCGTCGGGTCGGGCTTTTTCGGCCTCACTGTAGCCGAGCGTGCTGCCAAGGAACTAGGCCTGAAGGTTGCTGTCCTGGACCGCCGGCACCACATCGGTGGAAACGCATACAGCGAAAACGAAGCCCAGACTGGCATTGAGGTGCACCGCTACGGAGCACACCTCTTCCACACCTCGAACGAGCGGGTCTGGAACTACGTCAGCGAGTTCACGAAGTTCACAAACTACGTTCACAAGGTCTACACCAGCCATAAGGGCGAGGTATACCCGATGCCGATCAACCTCGGCACGATCAACCAGTTCTTCCGGTCCACGATGGGCCCCGCAGAAGCAAAGGCATTGATCCAGGAACAGGCCGGCGAACTGGCCGGGACGGATCCGGCCAACCTTAATGACAAGGGGATCCAGCTCATCGGGCGGCCGCTGTACGAAGCCTTCATCAAGTACTACACAGGTAAGCAGTGGCAGACCGATCCGAAGAACCTCCCCGCGGAAATCATTTCCCGCCTGCCTGTGCGCTACACCTATGACAACCGGTACTTCAATGACAAGTACGAGGGCCTGCCTGTCGACGGATACACGGCATGGATCGAGCGGATGGCTGATCATCCCAACATCCAGGTGCACCTGAAAACCGACTTCTTCGATGAAGGCCACGAGTTCTCGCGCAATACCACCCTGGGGCAGGTTCCGGTTGTCTACACCGGCCCGGTTGACCGCTACTTTGACTACGCTGAAGGCGACCTGTCCTGGCGGACCATCGACCTCGAAGAAGAAGTCCTGCCGATCGAGGACTTCCAGGGAACGTCCGTGATGAACTACCCGGACGAGGACGTCCCCTACACGCGGATCCACGAGTTCCGGCACTTCCATCCGGAGCGTGACTACACCAAAGACGCCACGGTGATCATGCGGGAGTTCTCCCGCTTCGCCGAGAAGGGCGACGAACCTTACTACCCCGTCAACACCGCGGAAGATCGTGCCAAGCTGCTGGCTTACCGCGACCTCGCTAAGGGCGAAAAGTCCGTGCTGTTCGGTGGACGCCTGGGAACCTACAAGTACCTGGACATGCATATGGCCATCGGCTCCGCGCTTTCCATGTATGACAATAAGATCAAGCCCCACTTCACTGGGGGAGCCAAGCTGGAAAGCGGAGGAGTAGACGCGTGAGCACAATAGCGCAGAACGAAATCGATCGCGATATGACCGCGGTGGATACAGACTGGCAGACGGTTCACCGGGTTGTCCTCCCGACCGACGGGGACATGGACACCCTGCCCCTGTACGTCGACTTCAACTCGGCGCAGCGCGTGATCGATGACCGCTCACGCACCTCGCGCACCGGTGCTTCAGCCGGGGCCGTGGTTGGCCAGTCTGCAAACCAGCGGTCTGACTTCATCGTGGGACGCCGCCAGGTCCGCCTGCCGGAGTACAACCGGGTCTCCTTTGGCACCTACTTCAACGCGTTTCCTGCAAGTTACTGGCGGGCTCATACTGACGTCGAGCAGGTGCGGCTGGCCGTAGAGGTTGATTCTGAGGCAACGGTTATCGTTTACCGCTCTTCGCCCAGGGGAACCTCTAACCGGGTCGAGAGCCTTACATCCGAGAGTGGGGGCGTGCTCACAATCGACCTCCCGCTCAAGCAGTTCGGTGACGGCGGCTGGTACTGGTTCGATTTGGTCTCCCACGGCAATGCGGTAACCCTGCTCAAGGCGGAGTGGTCCGTCCCGAAACCGGAGAATTTTGTTCCCGGTACCGTATCCATCGCTGTTACCACTTTCAACCGGCCCGACTTTTGTGTCCGGCATCTGACGACGTTCGCGGAGGCTCCGGAACTGCTGGAGGTCCTGGACCGCCTCATCATCACCGACCAGGGCAATAGGCGGGTGAAGGACGAGGAAGGCTACGAGCAGGCTGCTGCCGTGCTGGGCTCGAAGTTCAGGCTCGTGGAGCAGGGAAACCTTGGTGGTTCCGGCGGCTTCGCCCGCGGCATGTACGAAACTGTCAACGATGGTGAGAGCGACTACTGTCTCCTGCTCGACGACGACGTCATGGTTGAGACCGAGGGCATCCTCCGCGCCGTCCAGTTTGCCGACTTTACCCGCACGCCCACTATCGTCGGCGGGCACATGTTCAACCTCTATGAGCGCTCCGTCCTCCATACCTTCGGAGAGAGCATCAATGAGTGGCGTTTTTACTGGGGTCCGAACCAGGAGACCAAGGAAGCGCACGACTTCTCCGCGAGCAACCTGCGGACGACGCCTTGGATGCATCGCCGCGTGGACGTGGACTTCAACGGCTGGTGGATGTGCCTGATTCCGGTCAGCATCATCCGCGAGATTGGCCTGGCTCTTCCCGTATTCATCAAGTGGGATGACGCCGAATTCGGTATCCGTGCCCGGAAGCAGGGATACAAGACCGTATCCCTCCCCGGATCCGCAGTCTGGCACATGCCATGGACCGAAAAAGACGACACCATCGACTGGCAGGCGTACTTCCACCAGCGGAACCGCTGGATTGCGGCAATGATCTACTCGCCGTACAAAAAGGGCGGCAACCTGATGAAGGAGAGCTTCGCAGTCGACGTCCGTCACCTGCTCTCCATGCAGTACTCAGCAGTCGAACTTCGCCTCGAAGGCCTCGAAGATGTCTTGAAGGGCCCAGGCCACCTGCACGAGACCATCAAGACCAAGCTGCCGGAAATCCGCAAACGGCGGACCGAATTCACAGACGCTCAGGTCAGCACCGACGTCGGATCGTTCCCGCCAGTTCACCGTGTGCGTCCGCCCAAGCGCGGAATCCAGCCAGTGGCACCGCAGAACATGCGGACAGCCCTAGCCAAGGCCGTCACAGGAGCGGTACGGCAGGTGGTTCCTGTCCGCGAAAAGGCCCTGGAGAACCCCGAGGCCGTTGTGCCCGCGATGGATGCCCGGTGGTGGAGACTTTCCCAGCTTGATTCCGCGCTGGTGTCATCCGCGGACGGTACGGGCGCTTCCTGGTATCAGCGGGACAATGCCAAGTTCCGCGAGATGATCACCCGCAGCATCAAGCTCCACAAGGAGCTACTGCTTAACTGGGACCGTCTCTCGGAGCAGTACCGGGCAGAACTTCCCAACTTCACCTCCCCCGAGGCATGGAGAGAGACATTTGAGGCCATGTCTTCCGATGGTTCGGTTTCCGAACCCTCGAAGGACACGAATGATTCTGCGGGGAAGTAGTGGGCGTTAGTGCCACGAACGGCGGCAGTTCGTCGGCGGGACTGATTACCCCCGGCGCCGGCGCCGGACTGCGGGACGTACTGAAGTCACGGTTCCTGCTTAAGCTCCTTGTATCCAAGGAGCTTAAGGTCAGGTACCGGGGTTCTGTCCTTGGGCTGCTCTGGTCGTATGTAAAACCCGGCGTCCAGTTCGTCGTGTTTTACATCGCGCTTGGCGTTTTCCTCGGACTGGAGCGCAGCCCCACCAATCCCGGCGGCTTGCCGAACTATGCGATCTACCTGTTCTCGGGCATCGTCCTGATCAACTTCTTCACCGAAGCTCTGGGCAATGCCTCGCGGTCGATTGTCGGCAACGGCGGTTTGATCAAGAAGATCTATCTGCCCCGCCAGCTCTTCCCGGTGGCATCCGTTTGGGTGTCCGGTGTGCATTTCCTGCCCCAGATCGTGATCCTGGTGGTTGCCTGCCTGTTTACCGGCTGGCGTCCCAGCCTCATTCAGCTGGCGGCGGCGGCCGGCGGGTTCCTGATTGTAGCGCTGCTGGCCACGGGACTGGGACTGCTCTTCGGAGCTGTCAACGTGTACTTCCGGGACGCGGAGAACCTGGTCGACATGCTGCTCATGATCGCGACCTGGGCTTCGCCGGTCCTGTATTCCTGGATGATGGTGCAACGACAGCTCGGGGAGACGTTCTTCAATATCTACCAGCTGAATCCTCTGACCGTGGGTGTGGAAACGTTCCACTTTGCATTCTGGCTTCCCACGACGGACGGGGCAGAGCCCATCCCGCCACATCTGCTGTCCATGTGGCTTCCCATTGGGCTGGCTGTTTCGGCAGCTGTCCTGCTGCTGGGCCAACTAGTATTCCGCCGCCTTGAAGGCCGTTTCGCGCAGGAGCTCTGAACCGTGGCAAATGCCATCGAAGTACATAACGTCAACAAGCGATTCGTTCTGCGGCACACACGCTCGATGAAGGAAGCGTTTGTATGGCTTCTCAAGGGCCGCAAAGGCGACCTGAGTGAGAAGTTCGACGCGCTCAAGGGAATTACCCTGAACATCGAGAAAGGTGAGACGGTTGCGCTCCTCGGTTTAAACGGATCCGGCAAATCTACCTTGCTCAAGCACATCTCCGGTGTCATGCGTCCGGACAGCGGAACCGTTGGAACCCGCGGGCGCGTTGCCGGACTGATCGAGGTTGGAGCCGGTTTCCACCATGACCTCAGCGGTCGTGACAACGTTTATCTCAACGGGGCCATTCTGGGCATGAGCCAGGACGAGATCGACGAGAAGTTCGATTCCATAGTCGAGTTCTCCGAAATCGGTCCCTTTATC
>NZ_DALZXY010000015.1:51827-52065 GCF_031988865.1 Arthrobacter sp. | reverse complement strand
CTCTTCCGCCGCGGCCCGGATTTCCACGGCGTCTTCCAGCGCACCTTCCCGGTCCTCGGCTGCGGCCTCCAGCTCGGCAGCCTCGGCCCGGATCCGCTCGGCCTGGGCCTGCAGCTTCTCCGGATCCCGCCCGGGATCCGGCATTGGATCGGCGGATCCCAGCAGGCGCCGGCGCTCCTGGGCCAGCGCCTCCAGCGAACGCAGCCGTTCCCGGACGGAGGAGAGCTGGTACCAGTCG
>NZ_DALZXY010000015.1:31500-51802 GCF_031988865.1 Arthrobacter sp. | reverse complement strand
TCCTGCCGGCGGTCCTTGAGCGCGCTCTCGGCGGCCGTGTCACGCTCGACGGCGGTGGAGAGGGTAACGATGTCATCCGCGAGCAGGCGGGCGCGGGCGTCCCGCACATCCAGCTGGACCTGCCGGGCACGCCGCGCGACGGCGGCCTGTTTACCCAGCGGACCAAGCTGCCGGCGCAGCTCGGCCGTCAGGTCAGTCAGCCGGGCCAGATTCGCCTGCATCGCGTCCAGCTTGCGTACGGTCTTTTCCCTGCGCCTGCGGTGCTTGAGGATCCCGGCGGCCTCCTCGATGAAACCGCGGCGGTCCTCCGCTGACGCGTGCAGCACCTTATCCAGCTGGCCCTGCCCCACTATGACGTGCATCTCCCGGCCCAACCCGGAGTCCGAGAGCAGTTCCTGGATATCCAGCAGCCGGCACGGGGCACCGTTGATCGCGTATTCCGAGCCGCCGGCCCGGAACAGGGTGCGGGAAATGGTGACCTCGGAATACTCGATCGGCAGGGCGCCGTCGGAATTGTCGATGGTCAGCGACACCTGGGCCCGGCCCAGCGGCGGACGGCCGGAGGTGCCGGCAAAAATGACGTCCTCCATCTTGCCGCCGCGCAGCGTTTTCGCTCCCTGCTCCCCCATCACCCATGCCAAGGCGTCCACCACGTTGGATTTACCCGAGCCATTCGGACCGACAACAGCGGTCACCCCCGGCTCGAACTCAAAGGTGGTGGCCGACGCGAAGGATTTGAAGCCCCGCATCGTGAGGGTTTTTAAGTGCACTTGCCTCTGTCTCTCGTTTGTCGAAGATTCCCTAAAGCCTTGGGTTACCTCACACTTAAGCGCAGTACTCGCAGAGCGTAATCCGGGCTTTCGAGCTTTCCAGGCTCGGCAGGAAAGTAGGCTTCTAGAAGAATCATATGGTTCGGCGGCGCCGTTACGGGTTCCAACAGGGCCCGGACCGCGATCTTTTGGCAGCAGACAAGGCAGGCATTTTGAGCGGGAACTTCAACTTCCACCACACCAACACCGCACTCCTGAGCGTGAAGAGCGTAGAGGCGCCCGTCGTAGTCAGCTCACAGGATTTCGATGAGCAGCTCCAGCCCTCACTCAAACGGCTGCGGTTGTCCAAGGGACTGCTGGAGCGGGTGGCAGGCGTCAGCGAGCGCCGATGGTGGGCCCCGGGCACCACTTTCGAAGACGGCGCGATCGAAGCCGGCGCCAAGGCAATGGCCGAGGCCGGCGTCGAACCGGCCCAGATCGGCCTGCTGATCAACACCTCCGTGACCCGCAAAAACCTTGAGCCCTCCGTTGCCGTGAAGATCCACCATCATCTGGGCCTGCCGTCCTCAGCCCTGAACTTCGACCTGGCCAACGCCTGCCTCGGATTCGTGAACGGCATCACCATGGCCTCGAACATGATCGAGTCCGGGCAGATCGACTACGCGCTGATCGTCGCCGGTGAGGACTCCCAGGGCGTTCAGGAAGCGACCTTCGGTCGGCTGAACCGGGAGGACTCCACCCGGCAGGATTACCTGCGCGAATTCGCGACCCTGACCCTGGGCAGCGGCGCCGCGGCAGCAGTGATCGGCCGGGCCGGGGACCACCCGGGCTCGCATCGGATCCTGGGCGGGGTCTCCCGCGCCGGGACCGAACACCACGAACTTTGTGTCGGCAGCGAAGGCGGTATGTACACCGACACCAAGGGGCTGCTCGACGGCGGGCTGGACTTGGTGGTCACCGCCTGGCATGAGGCCCAGGCCAACGGCTGGGACTGGAACGGCATGGACCGCTACGTCACCCACCAGGTATCGAACTCCTACACGAACGCCATCATCAAGGCGGTGGATCTGGACCGTGAGAGGGTTCCGATCACCTTCCCGCGGTGGGGCAACGTGGGACCGGCTTCCCTGCCCATGACGCTGGCACAGGAATCAAAGTCCCTGCACCCGGGTGACCGGGTGCTCTGCATGGGCGTGGGATCGGGCCTGAACACCACCATGATGGAAATCGCGTGGTAGCTGAACTCTGGCCCGGTGTTCCGGCCGCGTGGTCCCGTTATGTCCAGGTTCCCTCCTCCGCGGCAGTGGACCGGCCCGGCACCTCCCACAAGTGGCATGTGCTGGACAATGCCCCCGATCTCGCCGCCCGGGGCGTGGAACCGGCCGGCACCCTGCTCTGCGTCCATGGCAATCCGACCTGGTCCTATCTCTGGCGCACTCTGGCCGCTGCCGGGAGCACCACCGAGCGGCCTTGGCGGGTTATCGCCGTGGACCAGCTCGATATGGGCTATTCGGCGCGCACCGGCGCGTTCCGGCGGCTCGCTGACCGGATTACCGACCTGTCAGACCTCACCGCGGAACTGGGCCTGGAAGGGCCCGTAGTCACTGTGGGCCACGACTGGGGCGGGATCATTTCCCTGGGCTGGGCGCTGGCGCACCGCCGCGACCTTGCCGGCGTGGTCCTGACCAACACGGCCGTGCATCCGGCCGGGTTTTCCCTTCCTCCGGCCCTCCAGCTCGCCCTGCATCCTGCAGTGCATGGCTGGGGCACCGTCAGCACTGACGCGTTTCTCCGGGTCACCCATGCCCTGGCCCAGCCGGCGCTGGCACCGGAAGTCCGCCGGGCATTCGCCTCCCCGTACCGCGGCGCGGCGCGGCGCAGCGGCGTCGGGAACTTCGTGGCGGACATCCCCACGGACGAAACCCATCCCAGCTTCCGCGCCCTGACCCGCGTCGCGGAGGGAATCCGCGGGCTCAAGGTTCCGGTGCTGGCGTTGTGGGGCCCCAAGGACCCAGTCTTCTCCGACCGCTACCTGCGGGACCTGATTGAACGCGTGCCGCACGCCGATGTCCACCGGTTCGAGGGCGCCGGGCACCTGCTGCCCGAAGACCGGGACATCGCTGCCCCGGTGTTCAGCTGGCTGGACCGGTCGGTCAATGCCGCTGCGCCGGCACGCACCGCGGCCCCGAAGGCAGCTTTCCGGCCCATGCTCGCGGAACTGGATGAGCGTTGCGGGGAGGACTCCCCCGCCGTCCTGGACATGGCCCCGGCAGCCTCCGGCGATGCAGCCGCCGCGCCGCCGGCCAGCTTGTCCTGGAAGCAGCTTGCCGCCCGGGTGGATGCCCTCGCAGCGGGGCTGGCCGGCATCGGCGTCCGTCCCGGCGACCGGGTGAACCTGCTGGTGCCCCCGGGGATCGAGCTGACCTCGCTGATCTATGCCTGCCTTCGCCTGGGCGCGGTGGTGGTGGTGGCCGACGCCGGACTCGGCCGGGCCGGGCTGAGCCGGGCCATCAAGGGCGCTGGTCCGCAGTTCATCGTCGGGATCGAACGTGCCATTGCAGGGGCCAGGCTGTTCGGCTGGCCCGGAACGCGCATCCTCGCCGGAGACGCTGCACCGGCCCGGTGCCGGCTGCTGGGCGCGGAGCACACGGTTGCCGAGCTGGTGGAGGCCGGCACCGGCAAACCTGTGCCGGAGCACCGTGTAAATCCCGACGCCGACGCCGCCGTCCTCTTCACCTCCGGCTCCACCGGGCCGGCCAAGGGAGCTGTCTACACGCACCGCGGCCTCGCGGCGATGCGCGACACCCTGAAGGAGACCTATAACCTGCGGGCGGGGTCCTCGCTGGTCGCCGGTTTCGCACCGTTTGCCCTGCTGGGACCCGCTCTCGGCGCCACTTCGGTGACGCCGGACATGGACGTCACCGCGCCGCGCACCCTCAGTGCCCGGGCGCTGGCCGACGCGGCAGCCGCTGTCCACGCTACGACCGTTTTCGCTTCCCCGGCCGCCCTGGCGAACGTGCTGGCGACGGCGGATGAGCTCAGCGCCGCGCAGCGCCAAGCCCTCGCCGGGGTGGAACTGCTGCTGTCCGCGGGAGCTCCGATCCCGGAGCCGCTGCTGGGCCGGGTCCAGGATCTGGTGCCGCAGGCCGCACTGCACACCCCGTACGGCATGACGGAGGCCCTGCCGGTCACCGATATCAGCCTGGAACAGATCCGCAAGGCCGGTCCCGGCAACGGCGTCTGCGTCGGCTCGGCCGTCGCAGGAGCGCAGGTGGCCATCGCAGCCCTCGGCCCCGACGGCACGGCAGGAGCCGAGCTTTCGGAGGCGGCCGGTGTCACCGGCGAGATCCTGGTCCGCGCCCCGCATGTGAAGGACCGCTACGACCGCCTGTGGATCACGGAGGAACAAAGTTCCTCCGTTCCCGGGTGGCACCGGACCGGAGACGTAGGCCATTTCGACGCCGACGGGCGGCTCTGGGTTGAGGGCCGGATTGGGCATGTCCTCACCACGCCTGACGGCCCGGTCACTCCGGTGGCCGCCGAGCAGGCGGCCGAGAGTGTGCCTGAAGTGCGCCTGGCTGCCCTGGTCGGAGTTGGACCCGCCGGCACGCAGGTGCCGGTGGCCGTCGTCGAACCCGTTTCCGGTGCCAAGAAGGCCGGACCGGCGGACAAGGTAACGGCCGCAGCGGTCCGGGATGCCGTGGCTGCTGCCTGCGGCCTGGACCTGGCGGCCGTCCTCGTGCTCCCACAGATGCCCACCGACATCCGGCACAACTCCAAAATCGACCGTGCGGCCCTTGGCGCCTGGGCTGCCAAGGTCCTGGCCGGCGGCCGGATCACCGCACCGGGAGCCCGGCGATGAGCCGGCGCATCCTGGTCACTGGTGCCAGCGGCCTGCTGGGCGGCACCGTGGCCCGGCTCCTGACCGAACGCGGGCACCTTGTCCGGACGTTCCAGCGACGGCCGGCGGCCGGCTCGCTGGACTCCGTGGCGGGTTCCGTCACTGATCCTGCAGCGGTCGCCCGTGCGATGGAAGGAATGGACGCCGTCATTCACCTGGCGGCGAAGGTGTCTTTCACCGGTGCCTGGTCCGAGTTCACGGCCACCAACATCGACGGGACGCGCAACGTCCTGGACGCGGCCCGCGCGGCAGGAGTCCGGGACCTGGTCTTTGTCTCTTCCCCCTCCGTGGCGCATTTCGGCGAACCGATTGCCGGGGCCGGTGCCGGGACGGCGGACCCGGACCGGGCGCGAGGGAACTATGCAAGGTCAAAGGCCGCCGCGGAGCTTCTGGCGCTGGCCGCTGACTCCCGGGAACTGCGGGTGACCGCGATCCGGCCGCATGTAGTCTGGGGCCCGGGCGATACCCAGCTGGTGGAGCGCGTGATTGACCGGGCGCGTTCCGGCCGGCTGCCGCTGCTGGACGGCGGCGCGGCTTTGATTGACACCACCTACGTGGACAACGCGGCCTCGGCCATCGTCCGCGGGCTGGAACGGATGGAGCAGGCCCATGGGCAGGCGCTGGTGGTGACGAACGGGCAGCCGCGCACCGTCGGTGAGCTGATGTCCGGTATCTGCGCCGCCGGCGGAGTACGGCCCCCGGCGTTCAGCGTTCCCGGCTGGCTGGCCCGCGGCGCAGGCAGCGTTATTGAAAGAGCCTGGCTCGCTGCCGGATCCCGTGGCCTGGTCCAGGACGAACCGCCCATGACCCGGTTCCTGGCCGAACAGCTCTCCACCTCGCACTGGTTCGACCAGCGCCACACCCACGAGGTGCTGGATTGGACGCCCGAGGTTTCCATCGACGAGGGAATGCGCCGCCTGGCCGGCCACTACGGCGGCACGGCAGGACGCCCCCAGCCGGCCGGCGCCATAGGATGGCAGGCATGAAAAGCACAGCGCTGATCCAGGACTGGCCCGCCGAGCATTCCGCCGCCGCTGTCATCGCTGCCGACGGCTCCATCCTGGGAGCCGACGGCGACCACGACCGGCGCTTCCCGCTGGCTTCGGTGACCAAGCTGCTGACGGCATATGCCTTCCAGGTCGCCTTGGAAGAGGAGGCAGTGGCTCTCGACGATCCTGCGGGGCCGGAGGGGTCCACCATCGCCCATCTGCTGGCCCACACCGGCGGATACGACTTCGGGGACCGCAGCGTCCGCTACGAACCGGGGACACGGCGGTTGTACTCCAACGCCGGGTTCGAAGTGCTGGCTGAGACGCTGGAGGAGGCCACGGGCATTTCCTTCGCCGACTACCTGCAGGAAGCCGTCCTGGCACCGCTGGGCATGTCGGCCACCACGTTGGAGGGCTCCGCCGCAGCGGGCGCCGTCTCCACTGCCTCCGACCTGGCGCGGTTCGCCGCGGAGCTCCAGGCGCCCAAGCTGATCTCGTCCGAGTCGCTGGCGGCAGCCACGGCCGTCGCTTTCCCGGGCCTCACCGGCGTCCTGCCGGGATTCGGCCGGCAGAAGGAGAACGACTGGGGCCTGGGCTTCGAAATCCGGGGCAGCAAATCCCCGCACTGGACCGGAAGCACCAACTCTCCCCGGACCTTCGGCCACTTTGGCCAGTCCGGCACCTTCCTCTGGGTTGACCCGGAACTGCGCGCATCCGCCGTCGTGCTGACGGATAAGGACTTCGGGCCCTGGGCAGCGGAAGCCTGGCCGGTCTACAACGATGCCCTCGTTGCCGAGCTGCGCCGGAGCTAACGCGCCGGCACTGCTGAGAACACCGGCAGCGCACGCTACAGTGCTGGCATGGAAACGCCGCTTGAGCTTGAGGCCTGGAGCGAGTTCAACGTTGCCATGCTTGGCGGCACCGCTGCGCTGGTGGGGCTGCTCATCGTAGCGATGTCAGTGAACATCAAGGATATTCTCGCCGCGGAACCGCTCCCCGCCCGTGCTGCAGCGGCTGTCGCTACGCTCACGCTGGCGCTGGTGGTGTGCGCCCTGGGGCTGGTGCCCGGCCAGCCGCTGTGGGCCTACGGCGCCGAGGCAGCGGTTGGCACCGCCGTCCTGGCCGTCGTGGTGATCCGCGCTGTCCGGTCCGTGTACCGCAGCCAAGGCGCTCCCCGCGGGACACGGTTTCCCAAGGCCGTCCTGATACTGGCACCGGTCCTCGCCTATGCTGGGGGCTCGGTTCTGCTCCTGGCGGGCGACGCCGCCGGGCTGGCATGGCTCGGTACCGGAGCGGTCCTCGGCGTCATCGGGGGAGCATCTTTCGCCTGGGTGGCACTCATCGAAATTCTTCGCTGACCTACCTCACCGCCAGCAAGAAATGCCCGGCTTTGCTACCAGCGCCCGTTGCGTGGCTTGGGCTGGCAGACCGGGCAGCTGTAGGAGGACCGGTTCATAAAGGAATCCCGGCGGATCAGGGTTGAGCGGCCGGCTTCGGCGCAGCGCAGGCAGGGCTCCCCCTCCCGCCCGTAAGCGTTAAGCGACCGGGCGAAGTAGCCGGAGGCACCGTTGACGTTGACGTAGAGCGAATCGAAACTTGTGCCGCCGGCGGCCAGGGCGCGGGTCATCACGTCCCGCGCCGATTCCACCAGCCGCAGGGCGTCAGCGCGGCGCATGGTGTCCGTGGGCCGGGCGAAATGGAGCCTAGCGCTCCAGAGGGCTTCATCGGCATAGATGTTCCCGACGCCGGAGACCAGGCCCTGGTCCAGCAGCGCCCGTTTGATGCCGGTGCGGCGGGAGCGCAGCCGCGAATAGAACGAGTCGAAGGAGAATGCCGGGTCCAGCGGGTCACGGGCAATGTGGGCCGCCTCTGACGGGATCAGCGCCAATCCGGTTTCAGAGAGGCCACCCGGTTCCCCATCGGGCGTCGGCTGCAGGTCGGCCAGGAACACTCCGCCGAAAATGCGCTGGTCCACGAACCGCAGCTCCTGCGGCATCGGCGTGCCATCGGCGTCCGAGGCGGCGCTGAGGGTGAACCGGACCTTCAGGTGCTTTTCATCCGGCAGTGATGGATCCTCCATGAGCAGCTGGCCACTCATGCCCAGGTGCGCCATCAGCGCGAAGGGCGGTGGTTCACCGGGTGCGCCCTCCTCTACGAGGGGCATCCAGAGGAACTTGCCGCGGCGGACCACGTCCAGTACCAGTGCCCCCTCGAGGTTACCCCGGAGGTCTTCCGGGCCGGGGGCGTGGCGCCGCACCGAGCGCGGGTCAAGGACCTCCACGCTTCGGATGGTCCGCCCCCGTACCCAGCGGGCCAGGCCGCGGCGGACTACCTCGACTTCGGGGAGTTCGGGCATATCGCGGGGAGGCTAGGCGCCGGCTGTGGGGGTGGCCGGAAGCGACTTACCTTCGTTCAGGCGTCGGCAGGTGTCTGCTGCGGCTTCCTGTTCGGCATCCTTTTTGGAGCGTCCGTTGCCGGTCCCGTAGGGCTGGCCGCCAATGTGGAGCACCGCGACGAAGCTGCGGGAGTGGTCAGGTCCGGAGCCGGTAACCCGGTATTCGATGTCGCCGAGTTTCCGGGCGGCGGCGATTTCCTGGATGCTGGTCTTCCAGTCGGTCCCCGCACCCAGTGCATCGGCATCATGGAGCAGCGGGCCGATCAAACGCATGACCATGGCCCGCGCCGTCTCCATGCCGTGGCACAGGTAGACCGCACCGATCAGGGCTTCGGTGGTATCAGCCAGGATCGAGGATTTGTCCCGGCCATTGGTCAGCTTTTCACCCTGGCCAAGCAGGATGAATTCGCCGAGCTGCAGCTGGCGGGCCACAGAGGCAAGTGCCTTCGTGCTGACGACGGCGGAGCGCCGCTTGGCAAGTTCGCCTTCGGACAGATCAGGGTTGTCCCGGTACAGCGCATCGGTGACGGAGAAACCGAGAATGGAATCGCCGAGGAACTCGAGTCGCTCGTTAGTGGGGATGCCGCCGTGTTCGTAGGCGTAGGAGCGGTGGGTGAGCGCAAGACGAAGCGTCCCGGCATCGATATCGACGCCGAGACGCTTCAGAAGCTCTTCAGTATTTTTCACTTGGTGATTTTGCCCCGAAAAGCAGTGCGCCCCTTCAACGGCCGCCGGTGAGGGCAGTCGCAAAGGGGACAAACACTGGTCTTAGACGTCCGCTACCTTGCGGCCCTTGTATTCAAGGAACAGCGCAGTGCCTGCAGAGTCGGTTACGACCTTGGCCTGGTGAGGCAGGCTGTAGGTAACGCGGCCGTTCTCAACGGTCTTTACCAGGTTGGGCGCAGTTGCCTTCCACTGGGACCGGCGTGCACGCGTATTCGAGCGGGACATTTTCCGCTTGGGAACAGCCACGACTAACTCTCTTCTCTCTCGTCTGACTCTGTACTTTTTGCCGCTTCGTTGTCAGCGGCGGTGCCAGTCAACCCGGCAAGGGCTGCCCAGCGAGGATCCACGACTTCATGGTGGTGACCCGGATCCTCCTCAAGGCGCACCCCGCAATCGGGGCAAAGGCCTTCGCAGTCCTCCCGGCACACCGGCTGGAACGGCAGGGTGGTTACCACTGCGTCCCGCAAAACCGGTTCAAGATCGATGACATCTCGCTCGATCCGGCGTTGCTCTTCTTCCTCTTCTTCTCCGAAGGACTCAGCGTCCTCGTAGTAGAAGAGTTCCTGCACATCGACGTCCTGGTCGTACGCGATGGGCTTCAGGCACCGGCCGCATTCGCCCCTTACGGGGACAACTGCGGTTCCTGATACCAAAATCCCTTCGTGCACGGCCTCAAACCGCAGATCGAGCTCAATGTCCGATCCGACGGGTACGCCGATAAGCGCAACACCGAAGTCTGTCGGTGCCGGCAGATGCTCATGCATTGTCCGCATGGTCCCCGGGCTGCGCCCGAGATCCTTGACATTGACTGCCAAGGGGGAACTCGGATGTGACCGCGATGAAACGCTAATGAGAACTCCTGTAGAACATAGACCGACATATCATCTTAGCCTGACCAACCGGAATCTCTCAAACCGGCCCGCCCGGCGGATATTTGGGGCAGGCGCCGCGCACAAGGCGCCGCATACCGTTCCAGTCTAGCGCCAGCCGGGCACGACGCCGATTCAGGCGTACGGGCGGCACTCGCCTAGGCTAGCGGGGTGTTCTTCGTTCGCCTTGCTGCCGGATCCCGGCGCTTCCTTGCCCGGGCCGGAGCTGCGGTGCTGTGCGCACTGCTGGTCTGGCTGTTGGTGAGCGCAAATTTGTTTCTCTACCCCCAGGCAGCCACGCAGCCCGCCCGTGCGGACGCCATAGTGGTGCTGGCCGGTGCAGCTTCTGAGCGGCTTCCGGTCGGTCAGCAGCTGCTGCGGGACGGGTATGCACCGGTTCTGGTCCTGTCCACGACAGACACTCCGGGCAACGCCAATACGGACTTCGTCTGCCAGTACAGCACCAACCCGGCGATCGAGTGCTTCACGCCCTCCCCGTTGTCGACCCGAGCCGAGGCCCGGTCGGTGGCGCGCCTGGCGGCGGATAACGGCTGGGACGAGATCATCGTGGTGACGTCGAAATACCATGTTGTGCGCGCCGAAGTGAACATTGAACAGTGCTCAACGGTGAAAACCACCATGGTCGCTTCGGAGCCTCAGCTTTCGGTAAAGCAGTGGCTGGGACGGTTCGTTCAGGAAACAGGCGGCCTGGCGGCTACGGCGCTGCGGACCGCCTGCGCCAATCCTATCTAGGGGGTTGAGCTTTTCGACGCCGATGATTCTCTGTGGGCTCGTTACTCGCACGGATCCCGCCCTCACTCCCGAATTCCATCAAACTCAGCAAGTCATTGCCCCTCATCCAGCTGGTTGCATGCAGCCCTCCTTTCTTCTAGACATTTCTGTATACTCCACTATTGAATACAGCCTGCCAACTACTATGACCCAGCATTTATTGAGCTGCGCCAGACCTCTCCCTATTCGAGCTAACTAAGGACAAAAAAGACATGAATTGCCTGCCCTCTTCGCGGAATCATGTCTACGGTTGCAGGCGCACCGAGTGATCCCGGGACTAGAAGACTTGCCCTCTACGGCCAACGACTTTCCTCAAGGCCGAGTTGAGTCCATTGACTTTGCCAGGGGCGCATTTAGTGGCTGGATCGAGCTCCGCAACGGCCAGGTTCCCCCTCTTCAAATCCGTGAAAGCAACATATTCCGGACTAAAGGGGTCACGCTCGGTGAGGCGCGCCGCGACGTATCATCAGCCAAAGGCATAGCAGCCGTGGGTTTCACGGTCTCCGCAGGACAACCGATTTCTCCTTTCAATGTACAAAACGGAGTTACAGCAGTCCATGCTCTTTGGGGCACCGAAGACCATCCCTTGCCCACGGTAGCTAGTTGCCATGCACTCATAAACAAACTTGTTGACGTGATGCCGAATGATCTCAAGGTTGCCCGGGGAAACTTTTCCCATGTCAACACTCCTATTGGGACGCGATTGGGGCTTGGGTCAATCAAGATGTCCCCTTTCGAAATGCCTGTAGGCACAACGTCGGGCGACGGAGTCACGATAGTAGGAGAACGCGGAAATCTCTTCCTTAGGGGCGGAGGCAACTCGCTTGAGCGGCAATATGCGTGGGGATCACCTTCAGGGCCACCCAACGGCAAGCAGTTGATCGAGAGGTTTGCTGATGAGTGGCTACAGACTTTCCACAAACGCGCTCAATCTCTGGCGGAGATGGGAGTGCCCTTTCGCCAGCTTGTCATTCCGGAGAAAAACAGCGTTCTCGCCGATTTGATGCCACTAGACGTGGCAACCCCAACACCGCTGTACCGACGCCTCATCGACGCAGTGGCCACTGAAGACTGGTTCATAGACTCTCTGGATCTCTTTAGAACGTGGGACGAGTCTGTGTCGCCGTCGTGGATGAAGGTTGACAGCCATTTTTCGACTCAATCAGCATTGGCTTTGACACGCACAGTGTTGACGAACCTTGACCTCTGTGAGGATGCACTCTTCGACTCGGTACGTATCGGCCCGAATTTCGAGTATTTACGGGGAGACATGGGGTGGCGGCTCGTTGGATTCGACCTATACGATCGACTTGCTCTGCCCGACGAGCATACGCTCTCCGAGTTCGGCCCTGCCATCGATCCTGTATCAACGGTTGAACCGCCGGACGGAGGTCACATCGGTACGCGTGTCAATTGGGTAAACGATCTTGCGCCAATTGATAGACATATATTGGTATTTGGAAACTCTTATTTCGGCAACGGAAAAAATGCCAACCAAATGTCTTGGTGGTTCTCGCGTTTATTCAAGCGCTTCACCCTAGTCTGGAGCCCTGACGTTGATATGCGGATTATTGAGAGACTAAATCCTGACGCTGTCATATGCCAAACTGTGGAACGCTTCTTGGCTAAGGTTCCCGCAGTCTGATACAGGCTTGTGACCAGCGAGGCGCAGCACGGTCCCAGGTATTCGTATAGAAAGAGCTAGATGGACCAGTCGTCGTATGTAAGTGAGGCACCCGTCCATCTTTCGTGTGGGAGAACACGCAGAAATACACAAGCAGGATACCTCTCGTGTCCCCATTGGACTGGCGCACGTTACTGTTCGACCTACGCTTGTGCACCGAGGCTGGTGCAGCTGTGGCATGAACATCGCGGTGCTGACGCTGCCCCGTGAAGATCCGATTGTCCGGTTGCTGCCATGACCTGGCAGGCGCCATGCATGGTCCAGCGCGGGGATCTGCGCCTAGGAGCCGCTAGGCCGAAGCATCCATCCGCTTCAGCACGGCGCTCGGAACGAACGCTGTAATATCCCCGCCCAGGGCAGCTACTTCCTTGATCAGGCTCGAGGACAGGTGCGTGTACGAATTCTCCGCTGCCAGGAACACGGTTTCGACGCCGCTCAGCTGCCGGTTCATCACGGCCATCGGAAGTTCGTACTGATAGTCCTGAACGGAGCGCAGGCCCTTTACGATCGCATTCGCACCATGTTCGCGGCAGAAGTCGGCCAGCAGGCCGTGCCCCATGGGCACCACTGACACCCCGGCCAGGGATCCGAGGGTTTCCGCGGCAATCTCCAGCCGCTCGTCCTCGGAAAAGCGGTACTTCTTGGCGTAGTTGGTGGAGACGGCCACGATCACCTCATCGAAGAGGTTGGCGGCCCTGGCAATCACTTCCAGGTGGCCGTTGTGGATCGGGTCAAAGGAGCCGGGGCATACTGCGCGTCGCATAATGTCGAATCTACCGGCTCCGTCCGGGTAATACTTGAAGGCATGACTTCAACACCCCGCAGGCCGTCGCTCCGAGACTCCCGGGACGGTTCCCCCGCCCCCTGGCAGCGGACCGCGGCAGGCGCCAACCTGCTCGGAGCCGACGGGAACCTCGGGGTAACTATCTTTGAGGAGATCACCGGGCTGGCCGGCGCCCACAACGCGATCAATCTGGGCCAGGGCTTCCCGGATGAGGATGGACCGGCGGAAATCCGCAATGCGGCCCGCAAGGCCATCCTTGCCGGCGCCAACCAGTATGCCCCTGGCCAGGGCCTGCCGGTGCTGCGCGAAGCGGTTGCCGACCACCAGGAACGTTTTTACGGCCTGAAGCTGGACCCGGCGACAGAGGTCATCGTGACCACCGGAGCCACCGAGGGCATCGCCTCGGCCCTGCTGGCGCTGACGGGACCCGGCGACGAGGTCCTGACCTTTGAGCCGTTCTACGACTCCTACGGTGCGGTGATCGGCCTGAGCGGCGCCATCCACGCCACCGCTCCCCTGCTGGCCCCGGACTTCCAGCCGGACTTGGACGCCCTTGAAGCGGCCTTCACTGACAGAACCCGCGTGGTCCTGGTCAATAACCCGCACAACCCCACCGGTGCCGTGTTCCCGGAGCCGGTCCTGCAGCGGATCGTGGACCTGGCTATCCGGCACAACGCCGTGATCATCACCGATGAGGTTTATGAGCACCTGACCTTCGGTCCACGCCATATCCCCGTGGCCACGCTGCCGGGTGCGGCTGAGCGGACTCTCACTATCTCCTCAGCGGGCAAGACGTTCTCCCTCACCGGTTGGAAGATCGGCTGGCTCAGCGGGCCCGCGGACCTGGTGGCCGCCGTGCGTACCGTCAAGAGCTTCCTGACCTACAGTTCCGGAGCGCCGTTCCAGGCGGCTATCGCCGCCGGCCTGCGCATGGACGATTCCTTCTTCACGGACACCGCCGGCACGCTGCGGGCCAAGCGCAACGTCCTGTCCGCCGGGCTGGCGGCCGCGGGGCTGGAGGTCTTCGCACCGCAGGGCACCTACTTCGTGAACGCCGACGTCGCTCCCCTGGGCATCACCGACGCCACCGACCTCGCCCGGCGCCTGCCCGAACTGGTCGGCGTCGCCGCTATCCCGGTCGCCATGTTCTGTCACCCGGAGGGCGCGGAACGGACCCGCACACTGCTGCGCTTCGCGTTCTGCAAGCGGTTCGATGTGCTGCAGGAAGCGGCCGAACGCCTCTCCCATCTTGGCGAGGCGCTCTAGATGGCCGGGCGTCCGCCGTCGCGCCTGCTCCGTGGGATCGGCGCGCATGCCGAGCTGGATGAGGACGCGTTTACCGAGGGCGCCTGGATCCTGTCCATCGGCGGCGCCCAGCAGTCGCACGTGAACCTGGAGCGGCCGCAGGAGATCTTCTATGAGTACCTCCGCCGGATCGGCAACGTCCTGGACCTCGCCGCACCGGCGGGCCAGCCGCTGCGGACCCTGCATCTGGGTGCCGGCGCGCTGACGCTCGCCCGCTATGTCCAAGCCACCCGGCCCGGCTCGGAGCAGGCTGCCGTCGAGCTCGAACGCGAGCTGCTCGATTACGTTCTCGCGTACCTGCCATTGCCCGCCGGAACCCGGCTGCAGACCGTGATCGGTGACGCGCGGGCAGAACTTGAGCGCTTTGCCCCGGCGTCCTTCGACGTGATCGTGCTGGATGTGTTTGCCGGTGCCGATGCTCCGGAGCATCTGACGACCCGGGGGTACTACGCGGAACTGCTGGACCTGCTGGCCGAAACCGGTGTGCTGCTGGTCAATGTGGGCGACGATCCCCCGCTGGCGTTCGCCCGCCGGCAGGCCGCCGCAATGCAGGAAGTCTTCAGCGCTGCCGGCGGCGAGGTGGCAGCCCTGGGAGATACGAGCATGTTCACCGGCCGCCACCCGGGGAACATCGTCCTGGCCGGCACCCCGTTCCGCTGGCCGCGGGAGTGGACCACGGCTCTGCTGGCGGCGGGACCGCATCCCGCGGCCGTGCTGACCGGGGCCGAGCTGGACGCCTTCGCGTCCGGGCGCTAGGACTCAGCCGAGAGCGCCCGGGGCGCGAGGCGTCAGCGTTCGGCTGTTTCCTGCTCCGCGTCCGGCTGCGTGGGTTCGGCGAACCAGAGGGTCGTTTCGCCGTAGGCGCGTTCGCTGAAGCGCTCCAGCCCGTCCGGCCACACGGGTTCCGGAGAGCGGGTGGAGCGTTCCACCACCACGACGGCGCCGGACGCGAGGTGCGGGGTGAGGGCGCGCAGGACGCCTGCCAGCCCGTCTTCGTCCAGGTCGTACGGCGGGTCCAGGAACACCAGGTCCCAGGCCAGGCCCTCGGGAACCCGGAGCAGGTAGGTCTCCGCCTTGGCGCGGTGTACCCGCACGCGTTCCTTGCCGAGCACACGATTCACCAGTCCGGCGTTGCTGCGGCAGACTCCGGCGGCCTTTTCCGCCAGTTCCACCAGGTCGACGCGGCCGGCTCCGCGGCTGGCGCTTTCCACCCCCAGGGACCCGGAGCCAGCGAAAAGGTCCAGGACATAGGCGCCGGAGAGGATTTCGTAGGACTCCAGCCGGGAGAAGAGTGCTTCCTTGACCCGGTCCGTGGTGGGCCGCGTTCCTGATCCTGGAACGCTGGACAGGGTGGTTCCGCCGGCAGCCCCGGCAATAATGCGGCTCATGCTTCCACTTTAGCCAGCCGCCGAAGCAGGCCCGGCATCAGCCGCGTTCCAGGAAAGCTTCCTTTTCCGGGTTGAGGTAAGCATCGATCGCTTCGTTGAGTCCCGGGTAATCGAGCAGGTCAGGGTCGGCTGTAACCAGCTCCTGCGCGTCGGTCCGGGCCTTTTCGATGACTTTTTCGTCCTGGATAGCGCGGAGAAGCTTCAACGTCGACCGTCCGCCGGACTGCGAAGCACCAAGGATGTCCCCTTCCCTGCGGAGTTCCAGGTCCCGGCGGGAGAGTTCGAAGCCATCCGTCGTCGCGGCCACCGCGTCCAGCCGCTCCCGGCTCGGGTGCCCGGGTTCAAGATTCGTCACCAGCAGGCAGGTGCCGGGCAGTCCGCCACGGCCAACGCGTCCACGCAGCTGATGGAGCTGGGACATGCCGAACCGTTCGGCGTCCAGGATCACCATCATGGTGGCGTTGTGGACGTCCACACCAACTTCAATCACCGTCGTGGAGACCAGTAGGTCGATCTCCCCGCGGTTGAACGCCTCCATGGCCGCGGATTTCTCCGCCGGGTCCATCCTGCCGTGCAGCATCGCGATCCGCGTGCCGGCGAGGACGGGCAGCTCCTGCAGCCGTTCCATCGTTTCCAGGACGGACGCCAGCGGGCGCTGGGTCCGTTGGGCGGCGGGCTTACCGGGCAGATCCTCGATCAGGGCGAGTTCCGTGCCGGGTTCCTCCTCCCGCTCCCCGATCTTGGGGCACACCACGTAAACCTGCCGGCCGGCGTCGATTTCCTCCCGGGCGCGTGCCCAGATCCGCGGACCCCACGCGGGCTTGTCAGCCAGCGGCGCCAGGAAAGTGGAAATCGGTGCCCGGCCGGCTGGCAGTTCGGCCAGCGTGGAGACATCGAGGTCACCGAAAACGGTCATGGCAACGGTGCGCGGGATGGGGGTGGCGGTCATCACCAGCAGGTGGGGCGTGCTGTCCCGGCCCTTGGCCCGCAGAATGTCCCGCTGTTCAACGCCGAAGCGGTGCTGTTCATCAACGACGACGAGCCCGAGGTCGGCGAACTGGACATGCTCCGCAAGCAGGGCATGGGTGCCAATGACAATTCCCGCGGTGCCGCTGGCAGCGTCCAGGAGCGCGGCCTTGCGCTGCGCGGCCCCCATTGACCCGGTCAGCAGCGCCACACGGGTTCCCTCAGTGCTTCCGCCCAGCAGCCCGCCTTCAGCCAGCGGACCCAGCGTCCGGGTAATGGAGGCGTGGTGCTGGGCGGCGAGGACTTCGGTGGGAGCCAGCAGCGCTGCCTGGCCACCGGCGTCAATGACCTGGAGCATGGCCCGGAGCGCAACCAGGGTTTTTCCGGAGCCCACCTCACCCTGCAGCAGCCGGTTCATCGGGTGTGCCTGGGCAAGGCACGCTGCCAGTTCCGAACCAACCTTTTCCTGGCCGGCAGTGAGCGTGAAGGGCAGGGCTGCGTCGAACGTGTCCAGCAGCCCACCCACGGCCGGAGGCCGGGCGGTGGCGTCCTGGAGCGCGGTAAAGGCGTGGCGGCGGGCCAGGGCCGTCTGCAGGATGAGGGCCTCTTGGTAGCGGAAGCGGTGGCGGGCCGTATGGGCTTCCTTGATGTCCGCAGGGCGGTGGATGGCTTCGTAGGCGGCAGCCAGGCCCATCAGGTGCTCCCGGGTGCGGATGGGTTCGGGGACCGGATCCCGCAGCCGCTCAGCCTGCAGGCTGTCCAGCAGCAGCTCGATGATTTTCTTGATATCCCAGCTGGTTAGTTTGGCCGTGGCGGGATAGACGGGTATCGGCCGTTTGGCCTCTTCCTCGTCATCGGCGTCGTCGGCCAGCAGCACGTAGTTGGGGTTTGTCAGTGTCAGCTGGCCTTTATATACGCCGACCTTCCCGGAGAACATGGCCCGGGCCCCCACCTGAAGGTCCTTTTGCGCGCCGTAGCCGTTGAAGAAGGTCAGGTGCAGCAGGCCGAGCGAACCGCCGGCGTCGTCGGTGACAGTGATCTCGACGATCATGCCCTTGCGGGTCTGCATCCGCCGTGCGTTGTTGCTTTGCACGCGGGCGACCAGCGTGACTTCCTCATCGAAGGGGATCTCGGCAATCGCGGTGAGCTCGCCGCGTTCGAGGTAGCGGCGGGGAACATGCAGCAGCAGCTCTCCTACGGTGGAGATGCCGAGCTGCTGCTCGATCTTGTCCGCGGAGCGTTTTCCAATCCGGCGGTCGAGCGGGTAGTCGAGTTCGCCGGGAATCCTGTCCTGCATCGCCTGCATGGGCCTCAGGCTTCGCGGGTCAGGCCGCCGCTGGCGGCAGTTTCCCCCGGGACCGGGACCTGCGGGATTTCGGTGGTCTGGTGCCCGTTGGCGGACAGCTCGGTGATCGTGACGTTGGTCGGCTCACCCACAGTGCGCAGCAGTTCCAGGACGGCCCCGGCGTCCGGGGTGTGGACGTGGACCCGCCAGCGGTAGCCGTCTCCCACCGGGCTGACGGCGCTCATGATCACGGACTCCCCCAGCTCATCGAGCGAGAGCCGCATGGTGGCGGCGTCGAGCGGGCTGAGAGTGATGGTGCACATGACTTCCACGCCTTCGAGCTGTGGCTGTGTGCTGTGGATGTGCGGGTCCTGGACGTCGTAGCCGTGCAGTCCGTCGAGCAGCTCGCGCTGCAGTTCCTCGCCCAGGGCCGCGGCCCGCAGGGCGTCCAGCACCAGCAGGAATCCGACGCCGCCGGCATCCACAACCCGGGCATCGGTCAGGGTCTGCAGCTGCTCCTCGGTGCGCACGACGGCGGCCAGGGCTGACGCCATCATCGCGCGGAGCGTGACGGCGAGGCCGGCGTTGGAATCGTCCCCGTTCTGGGCGGCCTCAACCCGGGATGCGCCCCGTGCTGCCTCTTCGAGCACGGAGAGCATGGTGCCGGGGACGGGATCGCTGAGCACTGACCAGGAGCGCAGCTGCGCCCGGTCCATTGCCCTCGCGAGCAGCGGAGCTGACAGCCGGGTGCTGCCCTGCAGCGGCTCGGCCATGGCCGTAAGGAAGACGGAGAGCAATGTCCCGGAATTGCCGCGGGCCTGTTCCATTGCGGAGCGGCCTGCCGCCGAGAGCAGTTCGCCGATGTCCTGGGTATCCAGCGCGGCCGCTGCTTCAGAGGCCGCACGCATAGTGAGGTACAGGTTCGTGCCGGTGTCGCCGTCGGCCACCGGGAAGATGTTGATGGCGTTCAGCCGGTCACTGTGGTTCCCCAGGGAGACCTCGGCCTTACTCAACCATCGCTTCAGCGCTTGCGCATTGGCGGTGATCTTAGTCTGCAAAGTAATCCCGTTCCGTGCTGTCGCTGTGTTCCGGCACACGGCACCAATGCCTCCGTGCCAGTTTGGACAGTAGGAAGCCTACCGCAGCCACCGTGGCGACGCCGATGGCGATTTGCTCCAATATGGGAAAGTTAAGTCCATGGCGCACAAGCAGTACTCGGACATTGCCGCGGCGAGACACATGAAGAGTTCCTCTCCGCAGCCTAAGAAGGGCTCCAGCGACGGGAAGCGGGCCGACGCTTCAGGGCGCCCGTTGAAACCACGCCGCGCGCTCATGTCCGAGAACGACAAGGCCTATCGGAAAAAGCGTATGGTGGCACTGCTTGTGACGACTTTGGTATGTCTGTCTGTTCCGGCACTTATTATTCTTTTGGTCCTCTTCGGCTGACCCAATAAGGCGATTGCTCCCTCACCGCAACCTCGCGAATTTCACGGTCAGCCCGTCGGTGAATCAGCTAGACTGGCTGTACTTTACCGTCTTTTATCAAGCGTGTTTTGGGGGAAGCTCATGCCAGTTGTTATGCCGATTTATGGAACCCGGCCGGAGGCCATCAAGATGGCTCCGATCGTTGCCGCGCTCCAGGGCTCAGCAACTCTTGACTGCTTCGTCACGGTCACTGGCCAGCACAGGTCGATGCTGGATCAGGTAAACAGCCTGTTCGACATCGTGCCGGATCACGACCTTAATATCTTCGCTCCTGGACAAACGCTAAACGCGATCCTCTCCAGGACCATCGAGGGCCTGGACAAGTTATTCATTGTAAATAAGCCGGATGCGGTCATCGTCCAGGGTGACACCACGACTTCTACGGCAGGGGCGATAGCAGCGTTCTATCACGGAATTCCGGTTATTCATTTGGAAGCTGGCCTACGTAGCGGAGACCTATTCTCCCCCTTTCCAGAGGAAGCCAACCGGAAAATGATTTCGCAGATCGCCAGCCTCCATCTGGCACCCACAATTAACAGCCGGGAAAACTTGCTTCGGGAGAACATACCTGCCCAGGACATAATTGTTACAGGCAACACCGTCATTGACGCTCTTTTTATGACGCTCGAAAAGAGAGTTCCATTCACTGATGCACGGCTGGAGCAGTTGGCTGAGACTGGTTCCAAAATCCTGCTCGTCACCACTCACCGGCGTGAGAACCAAGGCGAGGCCATGCGCGGTATGGGCAGGGCTCTGGCGGCGATCGCCGCTGCAGAACCGCAAGTGACCATCGTTGTACCCCTGCATATGAACCCGGTCGTCCGCGAGGCTGTGATGCCTGCCATCGAGGATAAGCCCAACATCATTATCTCCGAACCGTTGGATTATGGAGAGTTCTGCCGGTTGCTGGCGATGGCCCACCTGGTCCTCACGGATTCGGGCGGCGTCCAGGAGGAAGCACCG
>NZ_DALZXY010000015.1:0-31470 GCF_031988865.1 Arthrobacter sp. | reverse complement strand
CCTCGGTGTGCCTGTGCTTGTAATGCGGGAGAACACCGAGCGTCCGGAGGCCATTGAGGCCGGCGTCGCCAAGCTGGTCGGCACGGACGAAGCCCGGATCGCCGCCGAAGTAGTTGGTCTACTCTCAGACACCGCCGAGTACATGAAGATGTCCGTTGCGCAGAATCCCTACGGAGACGGACATGCCGTTGAACGCTGTTTGGCAGCTGTAGAGCGACACCTCGCTTTGGAAACCCAAAATCGACGCTAAGTGTGGACCTCACCGGCTGTTGGCACTTGACCAGTTGTGCTTTGGGGCGCTCCTGAGAGTTGACCCGCCTATGGTCATCCGACGAGTGCCTGCTCAAGGTCCAGGAAGCCCGCCCGTCGATGTGCGATCTCACAGGTCGCCAAGACGCTAAGCCAGGTTCGTGTCTGCACGTCTGCCTGCTGACCGCTGACACGGAGTCCGGCAGCGCGGTGCTGGGGTTGACACGTTTCAGTCGGTCAGCTGCGCGGGGTGAAGACGAGTAGCCGGCTGCCGGAGCATGAAACCGAGGGTCCGTGTCTTCTATGATGCTGAGACAAGCGACCATCCGCCATTTCCTTGGGCTGGACGTCGGCAAAACGGCGGCACCATCCGGTAGCCCCGAACCGAGCAGGGAACAGAACTCTCGGTTCATGCTGCAAATACCCTATTTACGAGACTTGGTTTCGATGCCGAACATCGGAATCAGGACCACACGAATCTTCGCCTAAGTCCCCGGCACGCACATCCTCCCCGCCACCTGCCAGGCCACTTACACCGGAATGACGGCGATTTCCTGCCATTCGGGCGTATCTCGGACCGGGTAAGCATCCGTGCCCGCGGAGCAAGAACTCGAGTGTGCCCTGTTCCTATCGGCCCCGCCTCCCCGCGTCGTCCTGATGCCCTTCGTTATACTCCGTGACGACATCCTCGACGAGCCTAGGTACCTGCCTTCAGCCGCATGACGAAAACCAAAGAGGCACTCTAAGCACCATGTCCACGCAATGAAAGCCCGTCCATGATCGAGCGCGCAGGTCAGGGAGCCAATTGACCCAGCGCCAGCCCACTATTCTCGTACGTCGATATCACTTTCCCTCTACCGACACCATTCTTGAACGTCATTCACCAAAGTTTGTGCACGTGCGTCGAATGAATGGGTTTCCCGCATCTCTTTCGCCTGCAGAGTCCGATCCTCCATCGTCCCGAAGGAATTGAGCCCGTCCGGGCTGCAGAGCCATCGCAGCTCGTCGAGCGACTCATAGGTTTGCACTATGGTGCCGAACACCTCTTTCAATCCGACCACAGAGTCAGTGATGACGGGAGTTCCACAAGCAACCGCGTCGAAGATGCGGTTTTGGATGAAGCCTTTCTGAGCCATCTCCGGCCAATGATCGGCTAGCACACGACTAGAACTCCGGTAGAATTCACCGAGGGCATCATTCTCAATCGATTCTGCCTCATACATGTTTGGCTCCACGATGTCCCCCCAGCCCGGCCCTACAACGCGAAGGTCGATGCCGGATCGGAGCGCATCGTCAATAACTGGCCTTACCCGGTTTGAGGATTTTCCGCCAACGAAAGTAACAGGCCGTGAACGCATTTCCGTTAATTCCGAACCAAGATGGAACCGGGTAATATCCGTTGCTTGTAGCAAAGGTCGCACCTCACGCCCGCTCAGGAGTGACATCTCTGCAGACCACGAGTTTGAGGACGCGTAGACAATGTCATAGGCACGCAGCTCATCGATGCTCACTAATTCAGGATGACTTATTACCCAAAGGACGTTTACGGCCCCTGGAATCGGACTAACCCTATCAAGGCCCCTTAGGACAAGATTAATATCGTCGAGCGATTGACTGCGGTTGCCGTTGTGTCCGTGGCGGTAGGTAACAACTTCTCGATCAAGGTCCCGCAGGGAGGCTGCTAGCGACTCCACATAGTGGGTGTCCCCCCATCCGTCGCCGCGCTGGCCACCCGGTGATGCCAGCCGGATCCCCCACCGCTGCCGGCGCGGCTCCGGTGCGCGAACCACCACAGGCCGAGGCGCCGGTATGAGTTTGTCGTCGCCGCCAACATGTGCTAGGCGAAACCCAGCCCTTTCGAATTTCTGGTCTTCCGCTGAGGGCAGTTTGCCATCCCATCGGCGCATGAAAGATTCCCGGTTGGAAATAATGTTCAAACCTCGGCCAGGAGTTTTACTTTCGTCATGGGTCACGCGGGAGGCCGGTTCAACCGCGAAATGTCCACCCAACCTCTCAATTGCCCGTAGACAAAGATCGACATCTTCCATCCCGTTCACAAAAAACGCGTCAAATCCATCCAATGCAGCGAAGTCACTGGTTCGCCAAAGCATGCATGCACCTGTTATTGCGGAGAATTTTTCCTGGCCAACATCTCTGGCATCTTCCGGGGGATGATTGGTCAAAAAGTGTCCGGGCAGGGAATTTTTAGCCATGAAGACGGTGCCCGCTGTCTGTATGGAATCATCCGGGTACTGCAACAATGGCTGAACCGCTATAGTGACGGGATTCTTAAGCCGGTTGAGAAGCGGCTGGAGCCAATTTTTTCGTACGACAGTATCGTTATTCAAGAAGCAGGTGTATTCACCAGATCCGAGATAGGCCCCGTAATTTGACCCGACGCTATAATTTAGGTTTCTTGGAAGTCGGACATAGGTAACGCGTGGGTCACCGTTGAAGAATTGCCCAAGTGGCGCGCTATATTGATACGAGGAACCGTTATCAACTATGATTATTTCAATGTCACTATCCCCACTGTTTTCGAGGATACTGTTAACCGCACGAAGCGTCATGACATAATCTTGGTACACCGGCATGGAGATGGTGACGCGGCCGGGGATTGACTTGCGGGCCCTCATAGCTTCCCAGTCGATTAGATTCTTGTTTAATACGACCCACTGCCAGGCGTCGGATTCACTCGTGGTTATCCGGTCGTGGTGATCCCTATCATCGCGATAAGTGCAGCCAATGAATGGCAAGAGACGGGGTTCGGAAATCTTGGCAATACGGATTGCAAAATCGTGATCTACCCAGCGCCGTAAATTCTCATCGAATCCGCCGGCCTGGAGGGCCAGCTCCCGCTCCACGGTAAGAACATTTAGGTCTATGTGGTTCAAAATCATCAATTCTTCAAGACCACCCTCATACGCCCGGTACGAAACTTCGTCTCCGTTGTGAAGTTTCAGTCCCGCGTAGACAGCCCGGACACCTTCGCTAGTAGCGCCCTTGACTGAAAGCTCAAGGTAGTCAGAGGGCCAAGTATTATCCGTATCAAGGAAGGACACCCAGCGACCATTAGCCTGGTCGAGGCCTATGTTCCTGGCGGAACAGACACCGCGATGTTCTGCCTCAACGAGTTTGATACGCGAGTCCGCGGCTGACATGAGACGGGCAATTTCAACAGTCGAATCCGTGGATCCATCGTCAACGACTATGAGTTCCCATTCCTTTATCGACTGACGTTGCACTGAACGAATTGCCTGCACAATGACGTCGGCACGGTTCCACGCTGGCATAATTACGCTGACGAGCGGCTCTCCGTCGTCGCAGGGTGGCAGAGCTACTGGCATCAAACTCCTGCGCCAGACTTCTTCAGCGGTTCGGTCCCAGGTCTTTTTCACTCTGGGTCGGGATTTTAACGTCTGCGTTTTTATGGTGATTACCATTCGACGCCACGACTCCCGAACCTCGCTCCATACCCAACCGCCGTGCAGAGTTTCTACCACGTAATCGTCCGGTGCATTCTCCAGCAGCCATCCCAACGTCCCCCCGGGATGCCCAGCCGCGTCATTTGACGTTATTACTTGAGACTCGGTGTCAAGTAATTTAGGGACCAGGAGCGGGCCGATGGCAGGCTGGGCTTGAAGAGGCTTGCGGAACCATTTTAGTACTGGACCAAATTGGCCCTGGCTCCATGCCTTGCGAAGATGATCTGGCCAGGATCGCGAGTCCATGAGGATGTGCGGAGACATACCCTTGGACATGCCATAGGAGAGGAAGTCGCGGGCAGCATCTTCTATATTGCTGAAATATCGGTCACTCTGGGCGGAATACCAATACCTGTCGAAGAGTCCAGACGTAAGGAGCAGTTCATAGTCGGACAGTTCGTCGAAATTGGCGCTGGTCAACAGATACCTTTCAAAGGGTTCGTACAGGAAGTGTGCCAGTTAAAGCATGTCCAGCATACCGGATTTCGTTCACGCAATGATCCGTTAGAGGCCTTTATGAACGGGACTCATTCAACCGCCTTCATGGCCAAACCAAGCAAGCCGGACCCCGTCCCGCTACGTGTCTTCGCTGAGTACTGCCCCGCGACACCCTCAATCGACATCGTACAACCCGGAACCTCTCGAGGTGTGACCGGCTCCCAACCTCGGGTGCGCCATTATGCGCCATCCGATTCGAATAAACTTGGAGTGGTCTATCCCTTAGGATCAGTCACCATCTTTCCGTTGATCGGGTAGTTAAACAATTCCGGCCAACTCGAGGAAATCAGATGGCGGGCAATCATGCCGGAAATTCTCTCTTCCCGCGCCACGCCGAGAAACAAATCGAGAATTCTACGACTGTTGATAGAGGTATATGTATCGTGGGCTATATCGCTTTCCAGGAGTACACTTGACATCCAGGAACCCATCCGGATTTCCCAGTAAAATAGGTCGTGGGCATCATATCCTTCCGGGAAAGCTCCGAATGATGTGATATTGGCCCAGTCATCGAAGGCGGCCACAATTTCGTTGCTTGGCTGCCGGTTTTTACCGACAAGCAACTGCGCCATCCGTTCTGACGTCAACGCCGGAAGTTCACGCCGTGACCCTTGGCTATAAAAAGCCCGCCCAATCTCATAAATATTCGAACGGATATGCACGACATCAGGGGGGGAGCTGGCCACGATAGGCGAAAGCAATGGCGCGGCCGTGAACCCGTCTGCTGTTCTTGGACATGACTTTGGCTAATTCGGAAGGAATATCGGCCGGTGCTTTCACCTGCGTATGCCGCAGCCCTTCGTTGGCGGCCAGTTGCGAAGCAAATAACAGGTCCCCCCCTGGTCGATTCCACACTGCTTCCTCGACTGGTGGTGTAGGAAAAGAAGGCGCACCGGTCACGGTATGGCCGGCATGCTGCGAGAGTCACGCGGCTGTCCAGCCCGGCGGTCAGGGAAACCAGTGGCATTCCTTCGGCTGACAGCCATGCCATCTGCTGCTGCATTAACGGCAAAATACTACGGGCAGCATCTGCGGCAGCCAGCTGTTCCCCCGGTGCCATAGGATGAACTCTTCGTATACCGCCATCCCGGACTGAAAGCCTGGTATTTGGTGTTAAGGAGTTGATCTCAGCGTACTCGGTGCACTGACCAGGGTATGAGAATGCTCCGCTCCTCCCGAACCACCCTGTGTCGCCGAATCTGCTGGGAGCCTCCGTGCCGGCTAGGGACGCCGCGAGGGACGCGTGGCTGGCAACAACGCCTCCTGATGACGCATAGTAGGCTGCTTTCATGCCGGTGGCATCCGTCTCCAGATAAAGCCCATAGGGGGCGCTTAGGATAACGACGTAGCGGCCGGACAGGTCAATGAGTGCCGCTCCCAGCTCCTTATCACTTTCCAGAAAAGCGCTGAGGATCCGTAACCCTATCGGTTCGGCCTCTCCGGTGCTGGCAGAAAGGTCAATGCACCGGCCAAGCACTGCCACCTGGTATCCACCCGCGGCCGTAATGCTTACGCGGTTTCGTGAGTCCCAAGCAAGAGTGTGCCCACCGATCGTTGACGAGCGCCAGTGCTTTCCAATCTTGGGTGCCGTCCCCGCAGTGAGGTAGTATCCGCGCGAGTAAAGGAGGGAAGCGTATGAGGTGTCTTCTATCTGGCCTTCACCTGCCGCATTGAAGACAACCGTGTCAGGAGTGTCCCTGATGCCTTCCGAGCAGGGGTCATACCTCATGTGGACGCTTCCTGCTTCGACAACCATGCCACAGCAAGGCCCAGTTCCTGAGTGAAGAGCTCCTTGGACGGAACCTTGTGTCCGTTAGGGCCGTCGTAGAGGCTCACCGACAGGTTCCCTGCTTTAAGCGTCGAGCTTCCGGGGAGCATCTCCACGCCCTGAGCTTGCAGGAAGGGCTCGAAGTGACGTCGGTAGTGCGAGAGGTCATTACGGTTCTGGACATATCGAATCTGCTGCGGTCTTGGAACGTTGCCAAGACCTAGGGCAGAGACCCGAGCCCCAAGGGCGTTCTCCCACGACGCACCAAGCTTTGGAAAGCATTGCCGCGCAAACTCGTCCACGTAACCTGAATAATACCGAGAGATAACGGTTTGCGGCTGGAACACCAAGGCAAGGGAGTCTCTGATCAGACTGGTTATCTGGAGCGCGCCAAATCCACCTCCCGACGAACCTGTCACAAGGATGCGCTGCCCCCGGCAGGCAAGGGCCGCCCTCTGGATCCAACTCACGCATGCCCGTACTGTGTCCTGTTCGTCGTAACCCACGTACCACGCCAGGCGCAATAACGGGCTTAATGCCAATGCCGGATCTGACAGATAAAGCGTTGAATAAGGAGTATCGCTAAGCGTGCGGAATCTTTCAAATCGTGGAACCGCATATTTGCTGCGATCAAGGGCGCCGTGAAGTGATACGACCAGAACCTCGCTTTCTTTATTGTGGAACAACGCATGCATCCGCCCCCGGCCAAACAAAGCAGTGTGCTGGCTCAATCCCGGAACGGCAAAGTCAACGTCATCGATCGATTCATAGTCAAAAAATGCTCCGCCCTGTTGCGACGGCGATTGCCATTCAATTCTGGATGCAATATCAGCCATCCGATGATCCCTTCGTACGTCGCCGACCACGGCTGGAGACGACATTTACAGTACAACTGAGGCAAGGTTGCCGTTGCGTTCTTTCATGTTCCCCTGGATCCCTTGCATCTGATTGTCGGTGATCGAAAGCTGGCTTCACGGCGGAATCCGTCCGGCTGACATATCCCTATGAAGCGACGGCCGAGGGACGCAGCCCAGCTAAGCGGACCAAACACAGCCATGGCTATCGTCAGCTGGGAAAAGAGCCCGTTGGTGTAAGCGAATCCTGAATGCGAGCCGCTCCGATGTGGAAGCCTTCAGCACCAACGGGACCAGACAGGAGGCAATCCATCACCCGCTCAACCGGTACGAGCCGATGCAGTTCCGCCCGAGCGGATTCCGTCAGGACTACCCACTCGGGAACCACTCCAAGTACGCCTCGGATGGTCTCTTCAACCGTCACAACATCGTATCGTCTGAAGCCACCGCTGCGGTCCGAGGGGCCCGTCTCAGCGCGGATGAGAACCCGGTCCGCCAGAAGGGTCCCCTTGGCGTCGCGTGCGACCTGCATATGGATGGGGTCCCAGATAACCAACAATGAGGTTCGCGCTTCGTGGTCGAATGCGAGCTCCTCGATGGCGCCCTCGGCGAAAAGGCGTTCTATTTCTGTCAAACCTGGGGATCCAGCGTTTCGCCTCTTCAGGTAACTCTCGGCCGCCACCACCCCTACATTCTGGCCCTGCGCTACCGCCCGTTTAACCTCCCCTAGGAGGTCTGAGGCTTCTTGGCCGTCATACTCGTACGCCGATACGTAAACGACGTCAAACCTACCGGGAGAGGGCCTCTCCGGCAAAAAAGAACCGGGGGCCGGGAATGCTCGAGATAGGGGCTGCATGGGCAGGAACGCAGATTCGGCTCCACTATCGACTGCCCTGTGCCATGATTCATAGGACTTTCTATAAATGCGACGTTCCGGCTGCTCGAAACCGAGCCCAAAGTCCTGAGAGGTCAGGTTTCCTTCGCCCAGGAGCGAGAAGGCCAAAGGAACCTCCCCGATAATCGGGATCTTCTCTTCGTAAACGTGCTGCAACCGCATACGAAACTCGTTATCCGCCGACTTGCGGACACTATCCCAATAACCTAGTTTGGATTGAATTTCTCCCCTCCGGTACATAATGGAGGCAAAACTAGGATGGATGATTCGATCCGGCCCCCACCGGAACAGAAAGCGAAGATTCTCATCAACGCGTGACCATTGGACCATATTGGCAGGACGCTCCGGCTTTTCCTCCAAGTCCCGGGCCTGGAGTTCAATCTTCTGCGGATGATGCCAATCGTCCTTGTCGGCCACCGTCACGTACTTGCCGGAGGCCTTCGCATATGCCACGTTCCGGGCCCAGTATGCACCGCGGTTCTCCTCATTGAGAATCAGAGTGATTCGGGGGTCCCGGCCTGCCAGTTCGTGCAGCAAGTCGCGGTAGTCGGTTTCGCGGCCGTCCTCTCCGTTCAGCGGAGAACCGTCATCAACCATGATGATCTCCAGATTCGTCCAAGTCTGCGCGAGAAGCGAATCGACTGCTGCTGACGTGGAGCTGTCCGGTTCATAGATCGGCATGATGACAGTAACCAAGGGGCGATCGCCCTCGCAGGGGGGCACATTCCCACGCAACCGGTAGAAGGCTGTGGCACTACCTGGTTCTAGTACCAGGGGTGCAAGCCCTCTGCTGGCCAAAATGTCGTTGAGCTCCTGCATCCATCCCTGCTCATCAGACAGGGACCCTGAAATATAGGGGTTTGCAGCGTTGACCTGCAGCAGGGCTTGTGACAGCCGGCGGATTACGGTTGTCTCCTGTTCAAAGGCCAGGGCCTCCTCTACCTCGTTCTGTCGTCCGCCGGTGACGAGTAGATCTGCCAGGTAGGAACAGTCAATCGGATCCAGCACAGCACGCCCCTGCTCTTCAATGATGGCCTCGTAGAGTGTCAGGGCATTATTCAAGTCGTCATCCCGGATGCGCTGGCAAAACAGCACCCGTGCCAAAGCACGGGCCCCCGGCACCCACCAAGCTTGCACGGAGCCCCGAACAGATTCAGGATTCCAGCGTCGGGCAGCCAGGAACAAAGACATCGCCCGCCAGTCCATCCGCCCCCGGGTGGCAGCATAGGCCAGGACATTCCGGGCACCATACGAGCGCGTCTTCTTTGCCTGATTGACGAAAGTTTCAAGCCGTCGCGGTCTTTCCGCAATGTATTGCGCCCAGGCAGCCGATGCATCGAAGTGAAAGGATTCGTCTGCTACCTGCGCAGCTGGACGTGCCGATGCTTTTTCCTTCTCCCAGGCCATTCCTTCGAGAACTACCCGCCCTTGTGCCAGCTGTTGCTGCCCATCCCGCGCCAGCCGTCCGGACAGGAGGCTCAGGTACAGCACAGTGACGGCAAGGGCAATAAAGGATAAAAGGGCGAGGCCTGCCAGGGCCGGCCCCGGGCTGCCTGTCAGCCCAAGAATCATTACCGCCAGCAGCAGAATGCCTGTTCCTCCAAAAAGAAACCTATGCCCCGGCGTCAGGCGGGCCAGCAAAGTGAGTGTTTGACGCATGGCGCTTTCCGTTGATCGACTATGAACTGCGACGGACCAATATTATGCCCCCACCGAGTCATCCTACTATATCCGCAAATATTCGCCGGAAATGCGCATGCTAGCGCTCTGCAACGAGCTGTTCCCGAGATACTTCAATGCCATCGAAATGAGTGTGCTGCTCGGTAGGAGAGGCCCAACTTGCGTCGTTCGCGTCATAAGAGACAGGAAGGAGTCTATACCCGAACGAATTATCGTTCCGGAACCGGAGATCATCCCGCATAAAGTAGACAATGCCATCAACCGATGCACGCATCACACCGTTGGATTGGCCCTCGATCATTCGAGCGAAAATGCTGCTGGACTATATGCCATTCACCGTCATTGAAAGTAGGTCCTCATCCGTTGTTCCGCTGTGGAAAACACCCACCATGCGCCTGGCTGATCAGCCCTGTAAAAGTATTCATTGAATCCGCCTTCCAAGCCCCCGACTATACGTGTGCTCCACCATGTTGCGTGTGCAGTATTCAAGGGGCTTTTGCCGCTTGTGGGGCAGCTGCCGTCACACAACCTCGGTAGATTGTCACCTTTATCTTCCTCGAAATCGTAAGAAGTGCGAACTCTATAGGCGAGGTAAAGTTTCTGGGAGGTTCGCTCAGTGCCCATCGCAGTATTCCCAAAGTTCTCATCAGGAGCGTTATTCGACCGGATGAGAACTTCCGAACCAGGAATCGGTTCCGCTCATTTCCTCCCTCCAGGACAGAGTTGGCGGGGAAAACCACCATTGGCGTCAAAGTGGCAGAGCTGTGGACCATACAGCCTTCGCAGTGTGGCCCCCTTCCAGTAAAAAGGCGTGCACATCCAACACCGCGTCTTCATGAACGGCGAGAGTGCTATGCGGCAGGATTTCAGCTGAACATGCTTTTCATAGGCTGGGTCCGTCCCGGCGGAATATAGTCCGCTTCGGTGCCGGCAAAAGCCGGCGGAAGGGCTATGCCGTCCCACTGCTCCCGGGAACTATGCACGAAGGTCTCAGTCCCTGCCGACCAGGTATGGCCACCATGACCGGGGGTCTCCGCATACCGGTGCATGACATAGTTTTGCCCGTGTGTGCGGTAGATAGACCCGCCGGCCGCGTCGACGGACTGCAGGAGGCAACGGTCAACGGCTCGATGTACCGGCTGCCAGCCTCCGACATGCCGTAGATCTCCTACTGCAATGAACATGGTCCCACCGGCCACATGCGTGGTGTAGCGCTCTCCTTCCGGTGGCCGGCGGGTAGTGATGTCTATGTCCTCCATATAGACGAACTCCACTTGGCTTCCTACCAAGACTGCGCGCGAATGTCTCCTGGCCAATACAAGGTCGCGGATGTGATCGGGAGCGTACCAGTCGTCGTCGTCCATTTTGGTGATGAAATCACCCGATGCCGCGTGGACGCCGATGTTTAACACTTCGCCCAGAACTGCCCCGGCTGGCGCCTGAAGAATTGTCAGGGGAAACCCAGCCTCTCCCCGGATGATTTGCTGTTCCTGTCCGCCAAGCTCAACCCCGTGAAGGACCAGGACGATTTCCAACGACTTCCAGGTCTGCCGGCTGATCCGACGTACTGCTTGCCTCACCTGGTGCGGGCGTCTGGACGCCAAGACCACGCTCACGGATTCCTCAGCTGCTCGCGGGAGCCCCAGGCGAGAACCCCAATGATTCCATCTGGTAGCCGGTTCAAATAGCTCCAGTGCTGCTCGGCGCATTGCGATCGACTTCGCTTCACGCAGGATGGGAGGATCTGCCGGATCGAAGGCGTTGATGGCGCGGCCTACGTCGGGACCGAGCAGCGTTGGAGGTCTGCCGAGAATGGGCACCCCAGCGACCGCCAAGCAGGACGCTAGGCAGGCCACCTCATTTCCGTCCTGATCTGGCAGCGCTCCAATATCTACATATCCATAGGGACGAAGCCTCGACAGTTGGATCTCGTCCAGGGGACGGCCTCGTGGTTGGGCTGCCACCGTGTCATTATCGTCCTTGAATAGCAGGCCCCGGGGGTCTGTAGTAACGCGGAGACTCCCCCGCTGCGGATACGGCTCGAAACCCCGCGGGGACAGCACGGAGGTATCGACCGGAGGTATGGCCATCGACCAGCCGCTGTTGTCAGTGGTGGCGGAACCCGGGTCCAGGATCCCGATGGGATGGCGAATGGATTGAATACTCAGTGGGGACCGGGCCACCAAGACATCGGCGGGGAAGATATCGTCTTCATCCGGCTCAAGTTGTTCGGGGCGAAGGACTGCAGCCTGGACATCGCCAGCCGCATAGGAGAGCGTGTCCGCACCCACAAGCCCCACCCGCAGCCCGAGAGGTTGGGGTCCGGCCTCCAGGTAATCCGCAGCTGCAGCTGCAACTGCATGATGGACCTGCACCCACTTGCCGTTGCGAATGGACACTGCCCGGTATCCGGAAATTGAGATGCCTTGGGCCGCTGCCAAACCTCGGCTTAGCTGCGTAACTGTCTTAGGCCCGTCCGCAGCGTCGTCCTGTGAGGGCATCAGCAGATGGACACTACGTGACTTGCCGGCATTGGCCAACAATGGCAACCAGCAGCGAACCAAAGCCAGCGAGTCTGCTACGACGATAAAACTGTTGTGCCACCGCCCGCCGGTACTCGTTTCGTCGGATAAAAACGATGGTCGCTGTGTGTCTTCCAGCCGCCATTCCCAAGAATCGGCGCCCAGTCCCAGGGCATGAGCCAACGCGGGCAAATCCGGCCATTCCCCAAACAATGTATTGGGCAGCTTCATCGCCGTCCCGCACCCATCGCACGAGCTAGTCTCCTAAGCATTCTGCGAGCTCCTCCCCTGGCAGCCGTAGCCGCGTCACCTCCACTGCGTATCCGAAGGGCATTGCTCCACTGAGCCCGCTGCAGCTGCGCAACTTCGCCTTCAAGCGATTTGATCCGGTCCAGATACCCTTGTTGAACTCTGGGCACAGCACCGTCTTCCACAACGATTCTCAAATCCAACGTTCCCGCGAGCCCTTTCCGCAGGTGGGGCTTTGGCTGCGGGTGTCCGTGATAGTGCAGCCCCAGGGAAGCACCCGAAACCCACCGTTCGCTGCCGTTGCGCCTCGCTTTCTCCTCTGCCCGGTGGCGGCCAGGACCCAGCGCCATACTTCGCCAGAGTTCTACTGCTCGTGGCGCGCCGTCGACCACAGCTCGAACAACAACGCATCCCTCTGCTGCGTCAAGCGCCTCATGGGCCGCTTCCAGCGAATAGGGACTGAACAAGATACCTGCAGGCACGGCCAACAGACTGTCCGCTGTGCAGTCGACTTCGGCAGGGGTCAGCGGAAAGCTGACTCGTGCTTCGCGGGATAGCCAGCTGCGCAACATGCCTGCTTCCGAACCGCCGAGGCCGCAGATTTGTAATGGTATTTCCTGCACGGTTCCCCGCCGATAGCTCGCCACCGTTGAGGCAACATATGCGGCAGGCGCATCGGTCGCGTCTATCACTAGGCTGAGAACAGGACCACCGGGGGCGGGTAGTTGAAGTGGGTTCACCGGAGTGGGGAAGTGCCGAAACCAGGACTCTATGGCCGCCGGGACGAGGCCATCCTGGTCCTTACTCAAGTCGGAATATGCCATCTAAGCGGTTGACGTCGCGTCAGAGTTACGGGAGGTCCGGCCCCAGACGCCGCGGGTATCGATCACTTGGCTTTGGTCGCTCAGTCGCAGGTGCAGGAACTCGGCATGGTCGACCAGCAGCACAACGAGGTCAGCGGCTTGGACTGCCTTGTCCGTTTCCGACTCAAGACAGAAATTCGCAAGAGTCTGCAGTGGACCGGGCACAGTTTCCACGTGAGGATCGACGCCCAGCAGACGGGTCATGGGCATAGCCGCAGCAAGCAGTTCGACCACACGTACTGCCGGTGATTCACGGGAATCGTCCACATTCGCCTTGAATGTCAGGCCGAGCAGTGCGACGGTCGCGTTTTCCCGATCCTGTAGCTCCCTCTGGATGCGGCGGACGACATTCGCAGGCATGCTGTCGTTGAGTTCACGCGCCGCACGGGTGACACTCGAATGCTCGGGGAAGGCACTGACGAGGAACCAAGGGTCGACTGCGATGCAGTGTCCCCCGACGCCAGGGCCCGGCTGAAGAATGTTGACCCGGGGGTGGTGGTTTGCCAGCTCGATCAGTTCCCAGACACTCACATCGAGGCCTTCACACATCAGCGACAGCTGATTTGCGAAGGCAATATTGAGGTCACGGAAAGAGTTTTCAGCGATCTTCGTCATTTCAGCGGTTGCTGCATCCGTGACATAAATCTGTCCCTGGCAGATGATCCCGTAGAGTTTCTTGGCACGCTGTCCCGCAGCATTCGTGAGCCCACCGACCACTCTGTCGTTGGAGACGATTTCCACCATGATCCGACCTGGCAACACCCGCTCGGGGGAATGTGCCACGTGGACGGTATCAGCTGCGTCCTCCCCGAAACGTAAATCGGGCCGTTCCCGTTCAAGAAAGTGAGCGAGCTTTTCGGTGGTTCCGGGTGGTGAGGTGGATTCCAGGATCACCAGCTCGCCGCCACGGAGCACCGGTGCAAGGTGTTCCGCTGCGCCGCGCAGGTAGGACAAGTCGATGTCTTTGGAATCGGTGATCGGCGTTGGCACTGCAATGATGTAGGCATGGGCCTCAGGCACATCGGTAAAGGCTTTCAGTAAGCCTGCGCTCACGGCTTCCGAGACTGCACTGCCCAGCTCCGGTTCCACGAAGGGAACCTCGCCCCTGTTAACGGCATCGACCGTGTCCCGATTTACATCCACACCAGCGACCACCTGGCCCCGGGAAGCAAACGTTGCAGCCGTAGGCAGGCCAATATAGCCCAGCCCGATAACCGCGATGTCAAATACGGGTTCCCCCACAGTTACTCCTTAAACCAAGACTTGTTCGAGTGAATCCCCGAAGTATTTTGCGTCGGAATTGGCAAGCAGTTCGCCCGCTTGTACTTGCCACGTGTGGGCAGCTTCGTCAGCATGCCGCACCTGGACATAGTTGAAACGATCGGCTGCATAAATCTGTCCGCCGTCTTCGCGAACGTCTGCAAGAAAAGATGTGTCCTCGCCCGTTGTTATGTCCCGGAATGGGTGGCGCTGAAACTCGCGGAGCCAGCCTACCAGTGTCGGTCCCGCCACAAAGTGCGTATACCGATGTTCTGCACCGGAGTCTCTGAGCACGGTTACGTCGTGCTGTTCAAGCCGCACGTAACGTGCTTGTTTCCCAACTACACTCGCACCGGAGAATTCCAGTGCTTGGAGCTGGTCGAACAGGTACCACTCACCGTAGTGGTCGTCGTCGTCCCATTTAGCAGCCACTTCCCCATCCGCCAAGTTAATCAGGTGGTTCAGGCAGTGCCCAAGAGACCACTCAGCAGGGAGTGAAGCCGCTATGACATTGCCAATACCAGCCTCTGAGCACAGCAGGTGAAAGCGCTCCGAGTCGAAGTCGAAGCCGTGGGCTCCGTAGACCAGCTGAACTTCGACGTCCCGTTGGGCGGCCACCCCCCGGATGACGTGGGCCATTTGCTCCGGACGGATGCTGGCTGCCACCACTGATACGCGGGGCCTGTCCACCGGTGGAAACTGTGGGAGCGCCGAGGTCAGGATCTGGTTCACCCGGTGACGGTAGGTATGGCTTCGCCAAATCGTACGTTGCGCCCGGTGAACCAACCGGTCAGCGTATTCAGCGTTTCGCAGGAGCCCGGCAACGATGTCCCTTGCCTCTGTGCGGTTACGCGCAATCGGGAGCTCACCGTCGGGGAAATGGGTATCCAAGGCTGGGCTCGGTGCCGAAATCACTACCGCACCAGCCGCCGTCATCTCGAATATACGGCGTGAGCACATGGTTGGCGAATCGATCACGGAGTTTACATTCAGGAAAATCTTGTAGGCCTTATATGCGGTAAGCATCTGGCGGTAATTGAGCATGCCCTTCACATGCGCCGCAAGCTCGCCCGGAAACTGGTATTCGGACTTGGCACCGAGGTAGCGGGAGAAAATCTCAAACCCGGGCTTTCGGCCCACGCAGGCTTCCTTGGCGCCAGACAGCAAATAATCCATCTGCTCACGGCGTTCGGGATACTTATGGGAAAAGTACATGCCAGCAAATGCGACGTCACGCTCATGCCACCCGTGGCTCGGACGGACCGGGTTATGTATCTTGGGCTGCGCTGCAAAAGGGAGACAGCCCACTCGATCATGTCCGAGGTCCCTGCGGTACCGCGGCAGCATGTTGGCATCTGTTGTGAAGACCCAGTCACACAAACGGGCCAGTGGCAGAAAGTCGTCGTAGTGCGGTGGATCTTCCTTATTCCAAAGCACCACGGGGATGTCAAGTGCCCGGGCTGCTTCGATGACCCGGCGTATGTCCTTTCCTGGCCCCTCATTTCCCACAAACCGGAATTGCCAGACACCTCCGTTTGCGGACCAGGCAGATTCAATAAGCAGGAGATCAAGGTTGAGGTCCCGGATCGAATCCTGGGTAGCATCGGGACCAACCGGGGTGCAGTTGAATTCCCAGGCGAACCCAGCTTGAGAAAAGTCGTCAAGAAAGACGCCGACGTTCAGCTCGGGCCTGGCAGGAATAGGTTTGGCAAAGGCGGCTGGGGCGAACTGCAGCTGGCGGTGCCGTCCAACGCCGACTCTGCCACCTTCCGCCCCCCTGAGGAACCCAAGCGCTGTCTCGCTGGGGCCGGCTGCCTGTTTCCTGGAGGAGTATCGACGCAGCCGATCGACCCCGCCTTTGCGCAGATGCCAGGCTGCACGGCGCAGTTCTGCGAGTCTTCCGCTATCCATGCTGCCTTTTCTCACTTCGCCACCCACGTTCAAGCAGCTTTGTCCTTATAGGTGGTCGGCTGGCCATAAGCTCGGCCCGAATTTGACGGCCGTAGGCAGGGTTACCTTTGTTCATTCGCCAGACAAAGTTCTTGTATTCCTGGGTGACAGTCTCAGGGTCTCCATCCATGATGAAATCTCCCTTATCCAGCCAGATGCAGCGGTTGCAGTTATCCAGAATGGTGTCAAGGCTGTGGCTGACCAGGAACACCGTCCCTGCTTGGTTCCGAATCTCATCGATACGCTGCTGCGACCGCTGTCGGAACTGGGCATCACCGGTATTCAGGGCCTCATCAATGAGCAAGATCTCAGGATCAACGGCCGCTGCGATTGCAAACCTCAGGCGGGAGGCCATGCCGGAAGAGTAGGAATCCATCGGATAGTTAATCTCATCCTCAAGGCCTGACATATCGACGATCGAGTCATACTTAGCATCGACTTGGTCAGGGCTCATCCCCATGGCAAGGCAGCCGAGCCGTATGTTCTGGCCGCCAGAGAGCGCTGGGACCAGAGCAGCGTTGACACCAAGGAGCACTGGGTCGCTGGTTGCATAAACGGCACCGCTTGCAGGTGCGGTGAGCCCCGCCAGAACCCGCATAAGCGTGCTTTTTCCGGAGCCGTTACGACCGATGATGCCGATGGAATCGCCTCCATATGCAACGAATGAAATACTGCGGAGCGCCTCGGTGGTCTTGTTCACGGCCCTTCGTCCTCGGACCCCCCTGGCGGCCCCGTAACGCTTGGTCCGATAGTGTACGTAGACATCATCGATAACTACAGATTCCTGGCGGCCGGGAACAAACAACACGGCCTCAGTTACTTCGGCCATATGATTCTTCCTTTCGCCAGAATGTGAGGAATCCTAGAGCCAGCGTTCCTAAGGCCCAGAGCATCAGGACCGACCAGCTTTCCCAAGCCGGGGTGGAGTTGTAAAGCAAGACGTCGCGCATGATGTCAATGACGCAGAACAGCGGGTTCGCTTCAAGTATCCCTACCAGCCGCGGGTAGGCGCTAAAACGGTCGAGCGAGTAAAAAACGGCGGAGCCGTACATCCAAAGCCTCGTGATGAAGGCAAGCAGATTGGCTATGTCCCGCACCCGAAGGACCAGAGGTGCAAGTAACAAACCGAGGCCGAGGTTGAACAGGAACTGCAGGGCAATTGCCGGAAGTATCAACAGCCAGCGCCAGGTGATCTCCTCCACTGGAGGAGCCACCACAATGATGAGCAGCATCACGATTGTCGACGGCACACTGGCGAGCAGCTCCCGGACATTGACCGCGATGGGAAGCGAGGCACGCGGGAAGCTGAACGCCTGAATAACCTTGCGGTTGGCAAGGAGGCTTCGAGCTCCCTCGTTGACCGCCCGGGCCGTAAGCTGAAACGTAAATACGCCAATGACCAAGTATCCGACGAAGTTCTCGACGCCGCGGGATGTGCCTAGCAGGACGCCGAAAATCAGGTAATAGGTCAGTCCGTTCAGTATCGGCGTAAGGATAAGCCAGAGGCTACCCAGCCGGTGGCCCTGGTTGGCGCTTTGGACACGGGCGCGCGCATCAAACAAGATGAACTGGCGTCTATCCCACAGCTGGACAAGGTAGTCCGGGAAGGACGGCCTTGCTCCGACCCGGTGCAGCCGGGACAGGTTCACTGCCACCGTCACAGAGTCCGTGGGGGATTGTTGATTTTTCAATGACACTTCCTTAGGCCTGTGTACCGGGCAGAGGCCGTACGAGCATTCGATATCCAAGTTCGTTCGGCGATCACAGAACGGCGTCCCGACTGTCCCAGGCCTTCGCGTTGACTCCGGTTATCCAGCAGCCGGTCGAGAGCGGCGGTAAGCGCCGCCCAATCGCCTGGCGGAAAAAAAGCCCCGTCGATCCCCTCTTCCACGATCTCCCGCAATGCCGGAAGATCGCTGGCTATTACCGGGCGTCCTGAGGCCAGCGCTTCAACGGGTTTCAGTGGCGTCACCATTCGGGTTACGGGGAAGTCCTTCCGCGGCACGACGAACACGTCGAGTGCCTGATGATACAGATGGGCCTGCTCACGTGGAACGCGCCCCGGGAACAGTGCCCGGCCCCCCAGCCCGAGTTCCGCAGCCAGTCGTTTCAGCTCAGGTCCCGCAACTCCGTCCCCAACGATGAGGCACCGGAGACCAGGATGATGTGGAGCCAGGAGGGCAAACGCCCGGAGCAAATCGTCGAGGCCTTCGTAGTCGACGAGGCTGCTCACAGTTCCGATGTAGGTTCCGACTGGAAGCCCCAGCCGGGCCCGGGCTTCCGCCGGGGCGATCGGGGCGTTCAGGAAGTCACCGCCGACTGCATTCGGCAACAAAAACGTGTCCTCAAGGGGTATGCCCGCGTCAACTATCCGCTCACGCATGGCTTCGCCCAGGGTCGCCACCGCGCCTGCCGTCTTCATAACGTCGGCTTCCCGTGCAAGAAACTTGCGGTAGCGTTCGCTCTGCTTTGCGTCCTCGCCGCGGGTCGAGGCCCAGGTGTCGGCTAGCTGGCCGCGGACCTCGTAAACCCAGGGGATGCCCAAGGATTCAGCCACGGCCCGGACCACCAGGCCGTTGACGAAATGCGTGGTGGTATGGAGCACCGTCGGCCGCACAGCGAGTGCCAGTTTCTGCAGCTCTTCCGCTTGGAGCTGGAGCCTGGCTGCCATTCCCTGAGGAAGCCGGAGCGGCAGATGCCGGTGGTAGGTGACGCCGTCGAGCAGGTCTGTTTTGCCGGCGTCAAGCCGCCCAATCTGGACCGGATATCCCACCCGCGTGGCAGCGTGGACCTTCCACCCCTGCTCGCTCTGCGCCGCAAGCAGGGAATGGGAACGCTGGGCATACCCGCTGCCCGTATAGGGCAGGGAATTCGTCAGCAGGTGCAGGACGGTCTGCGGCTGGGGAACATATTCACCCACAACGGGCAGCGAAGGCACCCATCCATCAAAAACACTCAGCTCGCTGGCCAGCCGGGCCTGCTGGCGCCGCTCGGCTGCACTCGCTCCTCCGCGGCCCAAAACCGCTACCGCCTCCGACATTTGGCCGTGGTACCAGCAAAGCCGTGCGTGGGCACCAGACCAGCCGCGGCTCGTGGGCGGAACTGAGGCCAGCAGTTTTTCCGCAATCTCAGGCAGGGCGGCCGCTGTTGCGACGTCGGCCAAGCGGACCGCGGATCGGCGGGAAACACGCCCCCGGGCGGCCTCTGTAAGGCGCATTTCTGCCTCAAGCTTGCGTCCCTGGACAACGGCTGCCATCGCGGGAAGCAGCTCGCCGGGGGCCCTGGAGGCTGCAGACGCCAGCGGACGGATCAAGGAAGCCGGCACGCGGCGGGAAACCTGAAGGGCTAGGACGGCAGGATCATCGCCAAGGTGCTCGAGTATGGTTGCACCGGCCAATCCCGCGTTCCGGATATAGTTCAGCAGTCTCATCGGCGGGCAGGACCCGCTGCCGCTGCCTTAAGCAGTTCTGCATAAGCCCGCCCCAGAGTGTCCACGTTGGCATTACTCTCCACCCAGTCGCGGCCCGAAGTTCCGGTCAGCAGGCGGGAGCGGTCTGCAGCCAGTTCTTTCCAGAGCTGGGCGATGGCCTGCGGATTGGAGGCTACGACGTCGCCGGCGTGCGATTCTTCAATAATCTGTTTCGCCTCGCCCAGCACAATGCCCGTGACGTGCCGTCCGACGGCCAGGACCTCATAGGTCTTGGACGGAATGGTTGTCTCAAAGGACTTCCAATCGTCACGCAGCGACACCACGCAGGTGTCAGCTTTCCGGTAATAGGCCATGACCTCTGCAGCTCCCTGCGCAGGTCGATGGAAATCCACCGGTGCGCCAAGGGCCTTCGCCAGGGCACCCAGCTGACGCCGCTGGACACCATGGCCGACCATGGTCAGGTGCACCGAGTCACCGGCAAGAGCCGCCGCCTGAATAACAGTTTCAAGGCGCTGGCTCTCCCCATGGTTACCCAGGTAAAGCACTTCCAGGCGCTCCGCGTGGGCGGAAGGTGGGGGCAGGAATTCACGGGCAGCCGTGTCGATACCGTTGCTGATCGTCGCAACATCGAGTAGTCCGCGCTCCCTGAGCGTCTGGGCGAAGCCGTTGGTCACCGTTACTACAAGGGCTGCCCGCTCCTGGATCGCGACGATGACTCTTTCGGCGATGCTCTTGGCACTGCCCTGGACAATTCGGGCGTCACGGGCAATATCCGGCCAGGCATCGCGCATGTCAGCAACAAATGGAACTCCCCGCAGCCTGGCAACGACGTAGCCGGCCCCCAGGATCGGCAGCGATGGTACGGTCGCGATGACGACGTCGGGCTTGTGGCCCAGAAGCCCTACGACCACGCTTCCTGCAGCGGAAAAACACTGGTCGGCGAACCGGCCAAGGCGGGTGGTGGGGTGCCATAGGAAAGGAGCCCGGCGAATCCGCTCCCCATGCTGGCCAGTGTCGCAGCGAAAGGCCCGCCCGGCGACGCTGCGCGGCATTGTCCGGCGCCCGGCAGGGGCGTGCGCTATGGGGGCGACCACGTCAATGTTCCAGCCAAGTTCACGGAATGTCCGGATCAGCTGGGTCCATCGACGCTGGGGCGGACTGTGCTCCGGTGAATACGAGTGCGTCAGCAGAAGTACTCGCACACTAATTCCCCCATTTTCTTGCTTGCGGCTCATTGGCCGCTGGTAAAGCAATCGTTAGTCTACCGAAATATCATTGACTGTTCGCTGGATTAGGCCCCTGCCCACGCAGCTTTGCGTAGTAAAGGGCTCCGGCTCCCACCAGGAGCAGGATGACGAGCGTCCGGGTGAGCCAATGGGTGCTCCAATCGGTCCCGTGCTCAGCGCTCGCTTTGGTTGCGGACAAGTCCGCCTCTGATGCGCTAGGGGCTGGCGCCCGGCTCGTTTGAGTAGTGGGTTCCGCGTTGCTCGTGGGGGGCGAAGTCGACGAGGGGTCTGCTGCAGGAGCCTCGTCCGAAGCATCGAACACGCTGGTTACTTCTCCTGTGGACGGGTTCCATTTAAGCTCCGTGTACAGCCAGGTCCGGCCATCCACCAGGTTTCCCGTCCCAGGTTCGATGAGGTAGCCGGTGCCCGGATGGATCAGGTAGCCGCTGGAACGCTCGATTTGGAACCCCGTGGCCGGGTCTATGAGCGCCTGCTCAGGAACAGCATGCACCGTGGGCACAGCGGCGGGATCGCTCGGCGCAGTCTGCACAGGCGGGTCCGGTGTTGGCGGCGGCTCCGGGCTAGGTTCTGGAGCCACCGTGGGTGGTACCCCGGGATGCGTCGCGCCTGGATCCTCGTCTCCGAAGGCCGGCGCTACGGTGAACCCGACAATAAGCAGCCCTGCGATTGTTCCGCGGCGCAAACATTGGCCCAAATTGCCGGACATGCTTAGTAGTTCTCCCCCTCGAGGCCGTCAGCATAAGCCGTCATCGTATCGCCCTTAAGCGCATTAGAGATTTCGGCGATGGCTGCGTCGTCCTTGATGACGATTGACTGCCCGTCCACGGACGTTCCCACCCCAAGGTTCGGCAGGGTGAACATGTGGATGTCCGTGCTGCGGACATTCCGCAATTCCAGCGCCAGGCTGCCGGCAGCGGCAGCGTCCAGGGACTCGTCGACGCTGAGGAACGGTGAAATTTCGGCAACCACGTCGTTGATCCTGAGCGGATTGGAGCGCGTCTCCTTGGAAAGGAACCGGGTCATCAGGCCGCCGACGAAGGCCTGCTGGTTCTTGACCCGCTGATAATCCCCATCGGTAAACGCGTAGCGCTCCCGCACGAACTTGAGGGCGGAATCGCCCTCGAGCGTGATCGGCCCGGCAGCGAAGTACTCTCCATTCTCACCCGAGGACTGGAACGGAACCTCATTGTTCACCTCCACGCCGCCAAGGGCCGTCGTCAGGCCCTTGAATCCCTCAAAGTCGATCACGGCCACATGGTCAATTGGGACATCAAAAAGCCCTTGTACCGTCTCCACCATCAGCGGCACGCCGCCGAAGGCCATCGCTGCGTTGATCTTGTGCTCCCCGTAACCCGGGATGTCCGTCCACGTGTCGCGCATGATGGACATCACGTAGACACCCGAGCGGTCCCCCGGCAGGTGAACCAGCATCATGGTGTCGGAGCGCGCGTCTGCTCCTGGATCCCTGGTGTCGCTTCCGATCAGCAGGATGTTCTGGGAGTCTCCGGCGGTCGTTGCCCGCTCCGGGCCCGTCTCTGGAAGGGCGCCGGCAATCGTGTGGCTCCCAGAGTTAAAGGTCCGCGCCAGGTTCCACACATAGCCGCCGGCGGCCAGGGCAGCCACCAGAACCAGGGAGAGCACCACGAACATGGTTGTTCGGACCGGATGCCGTTCCTTGACCGGTTCGGCAGGAGGGTCATCTAAGAAGTCGGTCACGTTAGTAGTCCTAGGGTCCGGAAGCTCGGGCTGCGGTCTGAGTGTACCGGGACCGCCTGCATCCCCCCGATTCCGTTTAGCCCGGGCGCGCCGATACCCTAGGGGTATGAAGTTCTCTCCGGCAGCCATTTCCGCCGGCACCCTTGTCCTGGCCGCAGTGTTGACCGGCTGCACCCCCGTTGCCGACGTCGATGCGGCCCCGGATGCCGCCAACCCCGACTGCGCGGCCGTGATGGTCGCCGTTCCTGACGACCTGGCGGGTTCCAAGCAACGCGAGACCAGCAGCCAGGGGACGGCCGCGTGGGGTAGCCCGTCTGAGATTATTATGCGCTGCGGCGTACCGGTTCCCGGGCCAACCACGGATGCCTGCGCCACAGTGAACGGCGTGGACTGGGTCCTCCGCGAGGATGGCAGCTTCTGGACCGCAACCACGTACGGCCGCGATCCCGCCGTCGAGGTTCTCTTCGACACGGACAAGGTGGCGTCGTCCACCGTGCTGGTGGAACTGCAGAACGCGGTGTCCCGGGTCGACCAGACGCGGGAGTGCCTGAGCACCAAGGACGTCGAACTGCCGGGTTAGCCGGCAGGAAGAAGGCCGGGGAACAGGTTTCCGTACCAGCTTCCCGGACCTGGGTCCGGCTTCGCTACCTGAGGCCGGTCCGGCGCTCCAGCGCCAGCGCGATCAGCTCATCGATCAGCTCGGTATAGGGCAGGCCGGATTTTGCCCACATCTGCGGATACATGCTGATCGGGGTAAACCCGGGCATCGTGTTGATCTCGTTGATCACCAGCTCGCCGTCCGGTGTGTAGAAGAAGTCGACTCGGGAGAGCCCTTCAGCACCCACGGCATCAAAAGCCACGGCTGCGAGCTCCCGCACCCTTGAGGTCACACTGTCCGGCAGGTCCGCGGGGCAGCTAAGGTCTGCTGCGGCACCGTCAACGTATTTGGCTTCGAAGTCGTACCAGTCGTGCCCGCCGTCGCGGACTGCGACCTCTCCCGGCTGGCTGGTTCGCGGGTCGTCATTGCCGCGTCCCTGCAGCACAGCTACTTCAATTTCACGGCCGGTAATGCCGGCTTCTACGATCACCTTCGGATCATGCTGCCGGGCCGGCTCGATGGCTTCGGGCAGCCCTGCCGGACCGGTAACCCGCGTGATGCCCATGGAGGACCCCGCGCGAGCGGGCTTCACAAACACCGGGAACTTTAGACCGGATACGCGGGCCAGGCACGCCTCGCTGTCGCCGAACCACTGCCGGTCGGTGATGACCTCGTAGGGGCCAACCGCCAGCCCTGCGGCCTCGAAGACGATCTTCATGTAGTGCTTGTCCATGCCGACAGCGGACGCCAGGACACCGGCGCCCACGTAGCGGATATCCGCCATCTCCAGGAGCCCCTGCAGTGTTCCGTCCTCACCAAAGGGACCGTGCAGCAGCGGGAGCACGACGTCGATCCGGCCGATGGAGCGCGGCATGCCGCCGGGCGCATGGGCCACCAGTTCCCGGGAACTGCCTTGGGTGGAAAGCACAACCGACTCCTCGCCGGGTTCCACTTCGGGCAGGGTTTCAGCGCGCAGGGACCACTGGGACGGATCAATGGATGCGAGAGTCCACTGTCCGTTGCGGGTGATTCCGATCGGGACGACGTCGTATTTTGAGTGGTCGATCGCTTCCAGCACTCCAGCGGCGGTAACGCAGCTGACGGAGTGTTCGCTGGAGCGTCCGCCGAAGAGTACGGCCACCCGTGGCCTGGCGCCAGTGTTCGCTGCGGGGGTCATCGGTTCCATCGTCACGGAGTGTGCACACCTTCGGCTTTGAGTTCGCGGGCCAGCAGTCGCGGGCCAAGTTCATCTACGGAGATCGTGCCCTGCAGGACGGCGACGACGTTCTCCGTAATCGGCATCGATACGCCGAGTTTGGTGGCACGGTCCAGAACGGCCTGCGCGGACTTGATGCCTTCGGCGGTCTGCTGCATGGTTGCGGTCACCTCGTCAAGGCTCAGTCCCTGTGCCAGCAGCCGTCCGGCCGTATGGTTGCGGGAGAGGGCGGATGAACAAGTGGCAATGAGGTCCCCCATGCCGGCGAGACCGAAGAGAGTTTCCGCCTGGCCTCCCAGTGCCACGGCCAGGCGGGTGGTCTCGGCAAGCCCGCGGGTCATCACCGAGGCCTTGGTGTTGTCCCCCATTTGTTTGCCTTCGCAGATACCCACAGCCAGCGCAATGACGTTTTTGACGATGCCGCCGATTTCCGTGCCGATCACGTCGGTGTTGGTATATGGCCGGAAGTAAGGGGCCGTGCAGGAGGCAGCGATCCACCCTGCAGTGGCAAGGTCAGAACACGCCACCACCGAGGCGGTGGGTTCCTCACGCGCGATTTCCATGGCCAGATTGGGCCCGGACAGGACAGCGATCTTCTCCTGCGGCCACTCCAGCTCTTCGGAGATCACCTGGCTCATCCGCGCGTCGGTCCCCACTTCGAGACCCTTCATCAAAGACAGGATGACGGCGTCCTTGGGGATCAGCGGCTTGAAGTCCCGCAGCTGGGCACGCAGGGTCTGGGCCGGCACAGCGAGCACCACCAGCTGTGCGCCCGCCAGGACTTCGGCGGGGTCGGCGCTGGCCCGGAGGTTCGCGGGAAGCACAGTGTCCCCGAGGTAGCGGGTATTGCGGTGGGCCGTGTTGATCTCTTCGGCCGCGTCGGCACGGCGGGCCCAGACGCGGACGTCTGTTTTCCGGGAGGCGCCGGCGTCCGCAGCAATCTTGGCGAAGGTAGTCCCCCAGCTGCCGGCGCCAAGGACCGCTGTCACGCTTGGGGGTGCCGTGCTCACTTCGTGCTCTCCGTTTCCCCGTCGTAGCGGCGTCCAATGGCCTTTTGTCCCTTGGCGGCCGGATCCCAGCGTTCGGCGGGGACAGCCTCTCCCCGCAGGGAGGCGACCAGCTCTGTCAGCTCTGCCATGATCCGTTCGGTGGCTTCCTCGAGGACCGTCTTGGTCATCGGGACACCGCGCAGGTCGGAGAGGTCCACGGGGCGCCCCACAAGGACTCGAACGCGCTTGCGCGGAAACAGGTGCAGCATCTTGCCGTAGCGCGGCAGCAGTTCCTGGGCACCCCAGTGCGCCAGCGGGATGACGGGAGCGCCGGTTTGCAGCGCGAGCCGTGCCGCGCCCGTCCGTCCCTTCATCGGCCAGAGGTTTGGATCCCGGGTCAGAGTGCCTTCAGGGTAGACAATCAGGGCGCCGTCGGCGTCGATAACCGACTGCGCCCCCGCAAGCGAAGCGGCGGCACCGGATCCTCCGCGGGTCACCGGTACCTGTTTCGTGGCGCGCAGGGCGGGGCCGAGTACCGGAACCTTAAAGAGCGAGGCCTTGGCCAGGTACCGGGGCAGAATCCCCTGGCTGTAGAAGAAGTGCCCCACGACCAGCGGATCGATCTCCGTCACGTGGTTGGGGCAGGCGATAAAGCCACGCCCCTTCGGCAGGTTTTCGATGCCTTCCCAGCGCCGTCCAATCATCAGGTTCATCGCGGGACGGATCACCGAAGCCAGGATAGTGAACGTGATGCGTGACTTTGCCGATTCGCTCATGGTGCAGAGCCTACTTCCCGCCTTCGACGTCGAAATCCGCGCCGAGACCTTCCAGCTTGTCGAGGAAGTGTTCGTAGCCGCGGTTGATCAACTCGACACCCGTCACCCGGGAGGTTCCCTCGGCAGCCAGGGCCGCGATCAGGTGGCTGAAGCCGCCGCGCAGGTCCGGGATATCGATCTCCGCTCCCTTGAGCTTGACCGGTCCCGAGATCACTGCCGAGTGCAGGAAGTTGCGCTGGCCGAAGCGGCAGGGGATGCTGCCGAGGCATTCGCGGTGCACCTGAATGTTGGCGCCCATGCGGATCAGCGCGTCGGTGAAGCCGAAACGGTTCTCGTACACCGTCTCATGCACGATTGACACTCCTTCGGCCTGGCTGAGGGCAACCACCACTGGCTGCTGCCAGTCCGTCATAAAGCCCGGGTGGACATCCGTCTCGAGGACCAGCGAGTTCAGGCTGCCGCCGGGATGGTAGAAGCGGATGCCGTCGTCGTCGACGTCGAACGCGCCGCCGATCTTGCGGTAGATGTTCAGGAAGGCCGTGAGGTCCTGCTGGTTGGCGCCTTCAACGTAGATATCACCCTTGGTCACCAGTGCCGCCGAGGCCCAGGAAGCGGCCTCGTTGCGGTCCGGCAGTGCCCGGTGGTTGTACCCGGTGAGTTCGGGAACGCCTTCGATGCGGATGACGCGGTCCGTCTGCACGGTGATGATCGCGCCCATTTTCTGCAGCACGGCAATCAGGTCAAGGATTTCCGGCTCGACGGCGGCGCCGCTTAGCTCGGTGATGCCTTCGGCCCGGACCGCGGTCAGCAGTACCTGCTCGGTCGCGCCGACGGACGGGTACGGCAGATCCAGCTTGGCGCCCTTGAGGCCCTTGGGCGCGGACAGTGCGATGCCCCCGGGACGCTTCTCCACCAGTGCACCGAAGTTTCGCAGCATCTGCAGGTGGTAGTCAATGGGCCGGTCGCCGATCTTGCAGCCGCCGAGATCGGGAATAAAGGCTTCTCCGATGCTGTGCATCAGCGGACCGCACAGCAGGATGGGGATACGGGAATCGCCGGCATGGGCGTCAATGTCCCGAGAGGCGGCCGTCTTGGCGTTCTTCGGATCCATCAGCAGGTCCCCCGTCACCGGGTCCTTGGTCACCTCGACACCGTGGAGCCTCAACAGCGACGTAACGACGTCGACGTCCTTGATTTCGGGAACGTTCCGCAGCAGGGACGGGCTGTTGCCCAGCAGAGCTGCCACCATGGCTTTGGGGACAAGGTTCTTAGCCCCGCGGACCGGCACTTTTCCTGTGAGGGGTACCCCACCACGGATGGTTAGAACGCTACCCATGAACACCTGTTTCTTTCGTCTGGATTGCCCCCGAGGCCACTAGAGACTGCTTCCTAATCATAGGAGTAAGCACGCCCTTTCCCGAAATAGCACGGCGGCCACGGGCGGTGTTGAACCGAAGATGCCGGCGCCATGCGATCGGAAAGCCGATGGGCCTCCCCTGCGGGGAGACCCATCAATACTATGCCGGTGCCGCCGCCGGGATGAAACCGGCAGGCAGGCTATGTGCGGGCCGGAAGAGTGGCGGGTTTGAAGGAAGGACGGCGGGATTCAAATGCCGTGATGTCCTCCTCATGGCGAAGCGTCAGTCCGATGTCGTCGAGGCCTTCCAGGAGGCGCCAGCGCGTGTAGTCGTCAATCTGGAACGGTGCTGTGACGGTATCGCAGACCACGGTCCGTGCCTCGAGGTCAACAGTCACTTCGGTGCCCGGCGAGTTCTCCAGGACCTTCCAAATGAGCTCAATGTCATCCTGGGCGACCTGCGCAGCCACCAGGCCCTGCTTGCCGGAGTTGCCCCGGAAGATGTCGGCGAAACGGGAGGACAGCACAGCCCGGAAGCCGTAGTCCTTCAACGCCCAGACAGCATGCTCGCGGGAGGATCCCGTTCCGAAGTCAGGGCCGGCCACCAGGACCGAGCCCGCGTTGTAAGGCTCTTGGTTGAGGATGAACTCGGGGTTCTTGCGCCATCCGGCAAAGAGCGCGTCCTCGAAGCCGGTCCGGGTGATGCGCTTGAGGTAGACGGCGGGGATGATCTGGTCCGTGTCGACGTCGCTCTGGCGCAGCGGAACACCGATGCCGGTATGCGTGGTGATCTTTTCCATGGTCTTCTCCTAGGCTGCTGCAGCGGTGGCGGTGGTACCGGCGGCCGCGCCGGGCAGGGGGTCAAGGTCCGACGGCGAGCTGAGCGTTCCGCGGACGGCTGTGGCTGCTGCCACGACCGGGGATACGAGGTGGGTGCGCCCGCCCTTGCCCTGGCGTCCCTCAAAGTTGCGGTTGGAGGTGGAAGCGCAGCGCTCCCCCGGTTCCAGCTGGTCGGGGTTCATGCCCAGGCACATGGAGCAGCCGGCAAAGCGCCATTCAGCACCGAAGTCCTTGAAGACCCGGTCCAGTCCTTCGGCTTCCGCCTCCAGCCGGACCCTTGCCGATCCGGGAACCACCATCATGCGGATGTTGGGGTCCTTCTGCCTGCCGCGGATGATGTCCGCGGCGATGCGCAGGTCTTCGATCCGACTGTTCGTGCAGGAACCGAGGAAGACGGTGTCCACCCGGATCTCCTTCATGGGGGTGCCGGGACGCAGGTCCATGTAGGCCAGAGCCCGCTCGGCGGCTGCCTTCGCGTTCTCGTCACCGAAGTCCTCGGGCGACGGGACGGCGTCCGAGAGCGAAACACCCTGCCCGGGGTTGGTGCCCCAGGTGACAAACGGCTCGAGTTCATCCGCGTCGAGGAACACCTCGGCGTCGAACACCGCCTCGGCATCAGTGGCCAGCGATTTCCAGTGCTCGACGGCGGCGTCCCAGTCAGCGCCCTGCGGTGCGTGCGGCTTGCCCTTGAGGTAGGCGAACGTGGTTTCGTCCGGTGCCACCATGCCGGCGCGGGCGCCTGCTTCGATGGACATGTTGCAGATGGTCATGCGCGCTTCCATCGACAGCGAGCGGATAGCCGAGCCACGGTATTCCAGGACGTAGCCCTGCCCGCCGCCGGTGCCGATCTTCGCGATGACGGCCAGGATGATGTCCTTGGACGTGACGCCCGGGCGCAGCGTGCCCTCAACGTTGATGGCCATGGTCTTGAACGGCTTCAGTGACAGGGTCTGCGTCGCCATAACGTGCTCGACTTCGGAAGTGCCAATACCCATGGCCAGCGCACCGAAGGCTCCGTGAGTGGAGGTGTGCGAGTCTCCGCACACCACAGTCAGCCCCGGTTGCGTCAGGCCCAGCTGCGGTCCAACCACGTGCACGATGCCCTGCTCAGCGTCGCCCAGCGAGTGCAGCCGCACGCCGAATTCCGCGCAGTTGGCCCGCAGGGTTTCGATCTGTGTACGGCTCACGGGATCGGCGATCGGCTTGTCGATCGCCAGCGTGGGCGTGTTGTGGTCTTCCGTGGCAATCGTCAGGTCCGGGCGGCGCAGCTTTCGGCCTGCCAGGCGCAGGCCTTCGAAGGCCTGGGGAGAGGTAACCTCATGAACGAGGTGAAGATCGATGTAAAGGAGATCCGGCGCGCCGTCCTCGCCCTTGGCGACAACGTGCGAGTCCCACACCTTCTCCGCGAGCGTCCTGCCCGCTGAATGCTCTCCCATGGCCATGTACTCCTCGACTGATGTAGCTCCGGCAGCGGTTACGCGTCCGCCGGAATCCTGATGAATTCAAGACAACCAGCACCCCGCGTCCGGCGCCAGTTTTTCCACTTGCATCTCAGATACTGAGACGGCAGTATCATTCTATGGACAATTCAAGCGGCGTCGGAGTTATCGACAAGGCTGCCATGGTGCTCGACGCACTCGAGGCAGGCCCCACCACACTCGCCCAGTTGGTCGCCGCCACCGGCCTGGCCAGGCCCACCGTGCACCGGCTCGCACTCGCGCTGGTCCACCACCGGCTGGTGGGCCGGGACATCCAAGGGCGCTTTGTCCTGGGCAGCCGTCTCGTGGAGCTGGCCTCCGCCGCCGGCGAGGACCGCCTCATCGCCTCCGCCGGTCCTGTCCTCCTGGCCTTGCGGGATGCCACCGGGGAAAGTTCCCAGGTCTTCCGGCGCCAGGGCGAATGGCGCGTCTGCGTGGCGTCCGCCGAACGTCCCATCGGGCTGCGGGACACGATCCCGGTAGGCACCCAACTCTCCATGAAGGCAGGCTCAGCCGCGCAGGTCCTCCTGGCCTGGGAAGACCACGACCGGCTCCTTGAAGGCCTCCAGCACGCGCGCTTCACCCCCACTGTCCTGGCCGGAGTGCGGCGGCGCGGCTGGGCGCAGAGCCTTGGGGAACGCGAACCGGGCGTCGCCTCGGTGTCAGCGCCGGTCCGTGGGCCCTCCGGACGGGTCATTGCGGCGATTTCCATTTCCGGGCCCATAGAGCGGCTAACCCGCCAGCCGGGCCGCATTCACGCCGAGGTGGTCAGCAAGGCGGCAGGACAGCTGACCGAGGCCCTGCGCACGAGCAGTGACTGACTCGCAGGGCGCTTCCGGCCTATCCTGAAACCGACCATCAGGAGCTAGGAGCGGCAATGAAGAGGTTACGTGTCCTTTGGCACATCATCCGCATCACGGGAGCCGACGTCGTTGTCTTCGGCTTCCTCATTGCCTACGGAATCGCATCACTGGTGCTGCCGCACTTCGAACCGGGCATACCAACCATCGGCGATTCGTTCTGGTATCTCTTCGTGTCGTTTACGACCATCGGCTTTGGGGACTTCGTCGCCGTGACGCTGGTCGGACGGCTCATTACCGTTTTTGTGGCCCTTTACGGAATCCTGGTCGTTGCCCTTGCCACCGGTGTGATCGTGGGCTTCTACAACGAGCTGCTCAGGGCCCGCACCAAGGACAGCCTGCGGGTATTCATCAGCGAACTGGAGAATCTGCCGGACCTTAGCAAGGAGGAACTCGCTGACCTCGCTGCCAGGGTCCGCGAGCGGCACATCCTGGGCTGATGCCTATCCGGCGAAGTGATCCCACCCGGCCGCTGACGGCACCCTGCCGCCGACGGTGACCTCACCGGGGTTCCGGCCGAAACCTGTCTGGCCCACCGTCCCGATCCGCCGGTAACCCCGCGGAAGTACCGCACCGGCATCGAAACAGGCCAGGAGCCCGTGGTCTTCTCCCCCGGACAAGACCCAGTGCATGGCGCTGCCCCCGACCTGCCGTGCTGTCTGCGTCAGCTGGGCGGCATCCTGCAGCAGG
>NZ_DALZXY010000014.1:35266-52093 GCF_031988865.1 Arthrobacter sp. | reverse complement strand
GCCCCAGCCGGAGCGCTGGTTCAGGCGCGACTCGCTGCGCGCGAGCTCCTGCAGCTCGGGATTGACCTTGAACCGGTCCTTTATCCCGGCCGGACGTTCGGAGTCTTCGGCCGCCTCGTCGAAGGAGACATCGGTCGCGAAGAGATCAAGGATCTCCCGGCCGACCATCACATGCTGCCAGAGCGGGACCGGCCGGTGCTCGGTGACCACGACGTCGGTGTCGCCGCGGACGGTGTCCAGCCACGCACCAAATTCCTCAGCGTTGGAGACGGTGGCGCTGAGGGAGACCAGCTGCACGTCTGAGCGCAGGTGGATGATGACTTCCTCCCACACCGCTCCGCGGAACCGGTCCGCCAGATAGTGGACCTCGTCCATCACGACGTAACCAAGGTCGTCGAGGGTCTCGGAGTTCGAATAGAGCATGTTCCGCAGGACTTCGGTGGTCATCACCACAACCGGTGCGTCCGGGTTGATGCTGGTATCGCCCGTCAGCAGGCCAACATTTTCCGAGCCGTAGGAGGCGGACAGTTCAACGTACTTCTGGTTGCTCAGCGCCTTGATGGGAGTGGTGTAGAAGGCCTTCAAGCCGCGTTCCAGCGCCAGGTACACGGCGAATTCACCGACCACTGTCTTGCCGGCGCCGGTGGGAGCGGCAACCAGCACGCCCCGCCCGGCCTCCACGGCGCGGCAGGCTTCCAGCTGGAAGGGATCAAGGTCGAACCCGAGCGACTGCTCGAAGATTCCCAGGCGGGTCCGTGCGTGGCCGGTTCGTTCTTTGGCGGCAAGGTACCGCTCAGACGGGGAAGTCATATATCCAGCCTAGACGGTGTGGAGTGGTTGAACCGCCTCCCCTGTTTTGGCGCATCCTGTCCGCTCCCAGCCGGGAGCGGACAGGATGCGCGGCAGGCTACAGATCCTCCAGGCTTGACGCTTTATCAGCGCCAGCGCTAACCGCGGCCTCCCTCGCCGCGTTGCGCCGTGCCCGCCGGTGATCGTTGAGGAAGCACAGGCCCACGGCAACGGCAAAGAGCACCAGGAGCGGGGCAGCAAGGTAGAACATGCTCAGGGCATCTCCGCCGGGCGCAGCCATGGCTGCGAAGAGGCAGATGATGAAGACCGTGATACGCCAGTACTTCACGATGGTCTTGCCGGAGAGCAGGCCGAGAAGGTTCAGGCCCACCATCACCACCGGGATCAGGAACGCGATTCCGAACGCCAGCATAAGCCGCAGGACGAACTGCAGGTAGACCGAAGCCGTGATGACGTTTGCAGCCCCCTCCGGCGTGAAGTCGGTAAGGACACCCACGGCATTGGGCAGGATGAGCCACGCAAGCCAAACCCCGGCGAGGAAGAGCGGCACTGCGGCTGCCAGGAACCCCAGCGCAGCCCGGCGCTCCTTCGTCTTGAGACCCGGTGTGATGAACGCCCAGAGCTGGTAGAGCCAGACCGGACTGGAAATCAGGAGACCGATGAAGACCGAGACCTGGATCATCTGGTCGAAGGAGGTTGCCACGCCGTCGAAGTTGATCGTGGCGAGGCGGCCTTCCTGCTCCGACAACTCCCGGACGGGCCGGGTCAGTTCGTTGAAGACAGGCATGTAGAGGAAGAATCCGCCCACAGTGCCCAGCAGGACGGCGATTCCAGCCTTAAAGAGCCGGTTGCGGACTTCCCTCAGGTGCTCCTTGAGGGCCATCCGCCCTTCAGGGTTGGATTTGCGCCCTCTTGTCAGCGCCACTGCCGCTACGGGTTGTGAGGCGGATTACCGGTGCCGGAGCTGGTGCCCGACGGCGGTGTCTGTCCGGCGGCGGGCCCTTCGTTCCGGGGAGGAGACGCGGGTGTGGGGTTGTTGACCACTCGGCCTTCCACGGGATCTCCCTCGGCAGTGCCGGAAGGATTCTCGTCCTTCATCTGACGCACCTCGGACTTGAAAATCCGCAGGGACTGACCAACGCTGCGTGCCAGTCCAGGCAGCTTGGGTGCACCAAAGAGCAGGATCGCAATAACGATGATGATGACAATGTGCCAGCCTTCTAGCCGCATGCCGGTGTCCTTTCGTTTGAAGTCATTTTATGTCAGAGCCCGGGGATATCGCGCCACGCGCGCGGTTGTCCCCGCAGGTGCCGCCGTTCGACGCGGCGTTCGCGCCGGGCTTCCTTCCGTGCCGCCTTGCCGCCTTCGTACCGGAGCCGTGCGGCCTCCGGATCCTCGAAGATTGCCGGCAGGCCAGCCCCCGGATCCCCAGGGACCGCCGAAACCGCGGCGGGTGTGAAGGACAACCGGGACCCGGCAGCTTCGACTTCTTTCAGCACAGCCATGAACTGGCGGAAGAGCCGGTAGCCGATCAGCACATAGAAAAGGAGGGCCACCGCTGCAAGGGCTACCCAAATCAAAATCCACGACCACCAAGGCATATTTCCAGCATAGATGAGGTATGCAAGACTGCTGCGCCGGAACAGCTTTCGGCGGGTTGGGATTTAACCGGTGTCACTCGTAGTTCCCCAAAGCCGCGGTAAGCCATTCCGTGGTCTTAGCCCGCAGGTCCGCGGGTGCGGCTACGGCCGCGGAACCGCCCAACCGGGCGATGAATCCGGGGATCCAGCCCGTCGCGGGAGTCCGCAGGATGATCGCCTGCCCTCCGTCGGGCAGGGCGCTGCGCAGCTCCGCGTGATAGGCATCGGCCACCCAGCTGGCTTCGGATGTGAGGCGGATTGTGACGGATTCGTCGGTCTCCCCCGCGGTGAATAGGCTGGCGGGAAAGTGCTGGTCGGGTTCAGGGACACCGTCTGGAATCGGCCCGGCGTCTTCCCAGCTTAGAATCCGGTCCACCCGGAAGAAGCGCGGAGCCTCGGCCCGGTGGCACCACGCGTCCAGATACCAGGTGTCGTTCTCGGAGAAGATGCGGCGGGGATCGACCATGCGTTCGGAAACTTCGTCCCGGCTGGGGACAACGTACCGGATCGCCAGGCGCCGGCGGCCGACGCTGCGGCGCAGGTCTTCCAGGACGGTGGGCGAGGCCGCGGAGGGCACCAGGGTGGCTGCGAGGGTGCTCCCGGCGGAACCGGCAGTTCCGGCTGCTTCACTAAGTTTCGCGTGCGCGCTGCTGATTGCATCGGTCGGAGCAACCCCCGGCAGGGCGGCGAGAGTGTCAAGGCCCACGATCAGGGCGGCTGCTTCGTCCATGGCCAGGCGCACCGGCTGGGAAAGGTTGTCCGCGTTGTCGATGAAGATCTCTCCGGTCTCGAAGTTCACATCCATCAGGCCGTTGGGATAGTAGCGCGGACCGCTGACGAACAGCAGATTCAGGTCTGCTGCCAGCTGATCGCGGCTTATTCCGAATCTTTGGGCGGTTTCGTCCATGTCCGCGCCCTGGTTGGCCAGGATGTACGGCACGAGGTCCAGCAGCCGGCTTAGATGGTCCTGCGCACCGGCGGCCTCCGCCGAACGGCTTCGAGCGGCAGCCGGCGCCCGGTACGCGGGAACCGGCTCCTCCTGCGCCGCCAATGCCTGGGCCAGCAAGGTGCGGACAACGCTGCGGAGTTCACCCGGATAGATAGCTTCGGCAGCCGGCCCCAGGGCTGCTGTGTCCGCGGCCAGCGCATCGAAGTCAGTGACCCTGAAGTAAAGGCGGTCGCGGCCGGGCGCCGGATCGGGAAGTCCGGCAGGAACGGGAGGGACTGCCGCACCCGCATCGGCGGCACGCAGGCGCAGTTCCGCTCCGGCACCCGAACTAACATCCACGACGCCGGCCTGCGGGGCGAACACGGTGTCCAGCGAAGCCAGGGACGCGTGGATGTCGAACCCTGCGGGAACGGTGTAACTCCCCTTTCCGGTCTTCACCGGGGTGGTCATGCGCGAAAGGCGGAAGAAGCGCTCTGCCTGGCGGTCCACATCCCAGCCAACCACGTACCAGTGTCCGTAGCGTGATCCCATCCCCCAGGGCTGCAGCCGCCGGGTGCTTTCCGAACCTCCGCTGGCACGGTAACCGAAGCTGATGGGCAGCCGGTTGGACGCCGCCCGGAACACGGCCGTGAAATTGGGATCGGTGGTCCGGATCCCGGGCTGGACCGGGCTGGCCACCGTGTCTTCGGTGATGACGCCGCGGGCGCGCAGCTTGCGCAGCGCCCGGGCGGCAGCGGATCCGAGGGCCGCCTGTTCCCACATCTGGGCTGCCAGGGCCAGCACAGCGGACTCGGCACTGGTGAAGGCGACCTCCGGAAGGCGGTACTCCTCGCTGCGGATCCGGTACCGCTGCACGGAATTGTCCTGTTCGTAGAGCGCGTCATCGCTGTACGACTCCACCGGTATACCCTGCTCCCGCAGGAAAGCCTTGTCCCGGTCGAAGAGTTTTTCCCGGGCTTCCGGGGTGGCCGCTTCGGAGTAGAGCTCGATCTCGTCGAACAGCTCATGCTTAGTGAAGCCACGCCGGCTGGAAAGCAGGGCAATGACCAGGTTCAGCAGGCGTTCGGTTCGTTTCTCGGCAGGTTGCGGGCTCACACGGCTAATCTACCGCCCGCCTGCCGGCAAATGCGCAAAGGGCGGACCGCCAGCCGTGATGAGGCTGGCGGTCCGCCCTTTGGTGCGGTGGCGGTAAGTCCTAGCGGACGCCGAGCAGGTCCACCACGAAGATGAGCGACTCGCCGGGGGCGATGTCGGAACCTGCGCCGCGGTCGCCGTAGGCCAGGTGCGAGGGAATTTCGAGGCGGCGGCGGCCGCCGACCTTCATTCCCAGCAGGCCCTGGTCCCAGCCCTCGATTACCTGGCCGATTCCCACCTTGAAGTCCAGCGGTGCACCACGGTTCCAGGAAGCATCGAACTCTTCACCGGTGGAGAACGCCACGCCCACATAGTGGGTGGAGACGGTGTCCCCGGGCTTCGCCTCCGCGCCGTCACCGACGACGATGTCTTCGATGACTAGTTCGGTCGGGGCTTCGTGCCCCGGGAAATCGATTTCCGGCTTCTGGCGGTCGTATTCGCGCTTTCCGAATGACATGGAACTCCTTAGTTGTGGGACTGGCTGTTATCTTATCCGGCTTAGCCGGTTACTTGGCTTCGAGGATATCGACGACGAAGACCAGGGTTTCGTTCTGGAGCTCGTTGCCCTCGGCTGCGCCGTAGGCCGTGGCAGGCGGTGCGACGATCAGGACCTGGGAGCCGACCTTCTTGCCGGCGAGCCCGTCGGTCCAAGCGGAAATCACCTGGTTCAGGCCAAAGGAAGTGGCGCTTCCGCGCTCCCAGCTGGAGTCGAAGACACTTCCGTCGGACCACTTAACGCCGTGGTACTGCACGGTCACGGTGTCATCTGCTTCAACGACGGCACCGTCGCCGGCCTTGAGCTCCTGGGCAACCAGTTCCGTGGGCGCTTCGCCCTCCGGGATGGTGATGGTCGGCTTGCCGTCCTCGGCAAGGTCAACAGTCGGCTGGCCTTCGACCGGCTCGACGTCAGTGCCCCAGGCACGGGTCGGAACGTCGCGGGCATCCGTGAGGGTGAACACAATGAAGTTCGCTGCGGTGCCGGTCTGTTCGTTGCCGGGCACGAAGTAGGCGAAGTCCGAGCCGATAGGTGCGCCAACCAGGGCGCTGTACATCTGCTCGTTGCCCTGCTTGAGGGTTTCGTCCACGACGATGTCTTCGGCCGTTTCGGTGGTGTACGTCTCCTGGCCGGCTTCTCCGGTCTCCGGGTTGAGGACCACGAGACGGACGGACGCCGTCTGGCCATCGGAGAGTTCTTCGCCGTCGCCGTCGTTCACCCGGACCAGGGTCGGCTCATCGACGGTTAGCGGTGTGTCGAACTCGACGGTCGGGACGGCGCTGTCGCCGTTGGAAGTCACCTTCACTGAGGACAGCGGTTCGGAGTCGCTGCTGCCGGAGCACGCGGTCAGCAGCAGGAGGGCGGGCAGGAGCAGAGCTAGTACTTTTCGCACAGTACTTCTTTCAGTGGTGGGCAGATTCACTACCGCCGGAGGCAACGCGGCCGTGAGCCCCGCCAGCCTCAGGGCAGCAAGACCCACCCTAACGGGTGCACCTGAAAGGAGCCTAGAACACTGGTTTCGCATCTGTTCCTGGGATGAGTTCCTGCGGTGTCTCCCTAGAGCGTGGACAGCAGCGCTTCAACGCGCTCATCGACGGCTGCAAAGGGATCCTTGCAAAGCACGGTCTGCTGGGCGCGGTCGTTGAGCTTGAGATGGACCCAGTCCACGGTGAAGTCCCGGTTGGCTGCCTTGGCCCGGCGGACGAAGTCCCCGCGAAGCTTGGCGCGGGTGCTTTGCGGCGGAACGTCAACGGCTTCCTTGATCTCACGCTCATCCACCACGCGGGCAGTTTCTCCGCGGGACTGCAGCAGGTAGAAGAGGCCGCGGCGGCGGGAAATATCATGGTAGGTCAGATCGATCTGGGCCAGGCGGGGCGAGCTCATGTCCAGGCCCGCGCGCTCAGCGTAGCGGTCGACCAGCTTTTTCTTGATCGCCCAGTCGATCTCCGTGTCGATCCGCGAGGTATTGCCCGATTCCACGGCGTCCAGGGCCCGTTCCCAGAGGTCAAGGACCCGCGGAACGTGCCGGTTGTGGGCGCCGTTCGCCGTGACGAATTCCTGTACCCGTTCCAGGTAGATGTGCTGGAGTTCCAGGGCGCTCATGGTGGATCCGTTAGCGAGCTTCAGCGGTGCGGACCCGGTAGGGTCGTGCGAAATTTCACGGATGCTGCGGATCGGGTTCTCCAGCCGCAGGTCCCGCATGATCACCCCAGCCTCAATCATCCGGAGCATCAGGTCCACGGAACCGACCTTGAGCATGGATGTGGTCTCGGACATGTTGGAGTCGCCTGCGATCACGTGGAGCCGACGGTAGTGCTCGGCATCTGCGTGGGGCTCGTCCCGGGTGTTGATGATGGGCCGGGACCGGGTGGTGGCCGAGGAGACGCCTTCCCAGATATGATCGGCGCGCTGTGAGAATGCGTACAGGGCGCCGGACTGGGTCCGCAGGACCTTGCCCGCACCGACCAGCAGCTGCCGGGTGACCAGGAACGGAATCAGGATGTCGGCCAGGCGGGAGAACTCCAGCCGGCGCGGAATCAGGTAGTTTTCGTGGCTGCCGTAAGAGTTGCCGGCCGAGTCGGTGTTGTTTTTGAACAGGTAGACGCTGCCGTTGAAGCCCTCGGCTTTGAGCCGCTCTTCGGCTTCCTCCACCAAGTCGTCAAGGATGAGTTCCCCGGCCCGGTCATGGGCGATGAGCTGGGCCAAATCGTCGCATTCCGCGGTGGCGTATTCCGGATGGGACCCAACATCCAGGTACAGCCGGGAGCCATTGGTCAGGAAAACGTTGGAGGACCTCCCCCAGCTCACCACCTTCCGGAACAGGTACCGGGCAACTTCCTCCGGCGAGAGCGGGCGCGAATCGGGCCCGGAGTAGGCGATTCCGAATTCTGTTTCTATCCCGAAGATCCTGCGGTCCATCAGTCTCCCTCCGAGCTGGCCAGCAAGCGGTCCAGCTCCACGGTCCCAATTCTGCGGAAGGCACGGATGGTTCCCCGGGCGGACAGCGGGTCGCGGTCCAGCACGGCAACCTCCAGCAGGCCAGCCCCAAGGAGCTCGGCTTCCTGCCCGGGGCCGGTCGTGTCGCCGTTGGCGGCCGTGTCCGGCGCCCGCCGGGTTGCTGAGAGCGCCTTGACTGCGACGAGGATGGCCTCACGGAAGGAAGTATCCGGTGACCATGCGCGGGCGAGGGAGTCGTTGACGATCTCTGCCTGGCCGCCCATCACTACGTAGTTGCTTTCGTCAGCTATGGAACCGTCGAAAGTCAGGCGGTAGAGGTGGTCATCGAAGGGCTCGGCACCCACCTCAGCGACGGCCAGTTCCACTTCAAAGGGCTTGCCTTCGGTCGTGAACACCGAGCCGAGGCTTTGCGCATAGACGCTGGCCAGCCCCCTGGCCGAGACGTCCTCCCGGGCGTAGGAATAGCCGCGTACGTCGGCGTACCGGACGCCGGCCTGCCGCAGGCTCTCGAATTCGTTGTACTTGCCGACGGCAGCGAAGCCAATGCGGTCGTAGATTTCCCCGAGTTTGTGGAGGGACGGAGACGGGTTTTCCGCCACCAGGGCGATGCCCTCACGGCAGGTCAGCACAACGACGGAGCGTCCGCGGGCGATTCCCTTCCGGGCGAAATCGGCCCGGTCCTTCATTAGCTGTTCGGGCGATACGTAGAACTGCTGTGTCATGGCCTACGCCTCCAACCCGGCCGCGGAGCGGCGTGCCACGAGTTCCTCGGCGAGCTGGTGCAGCTCCCGTTCGGGGATTTCCCGCATTCCGGCGGAGTTGACCACGTAGACAACCGGCCACAGCTGCCGGACCAGGTCTGGTCCGCCGGTGGCGGAGTCGTCGTCGGCGGCATCGTAGAGGGATTCCACGGCAACAGAGACGGCTTCGTCCTCATCCAGTCCGGGACGCCACAGCTTCTTCAGCGCTCCCCGGGCAAAGACAGAGCCGGAGCCGACGCTGTGGTGCTCGTATTCCTCGTACCGGCCGCCGGTGACGTCAAAGGAAAACAGGCGGCCCAGTTGCTTATCGACGTCGTACCCGGCAAGGAGCGGGATGACCGCGAGTCCTTGGAGCGCCAGCGGCAGGTTCTGCCGCACCATGGCGGCGAGCCGGTTGGACTTGCCGTCCAGGCTCATCGCCGTGCCTTCGATTTTTTCGTAGTGTTCAAGTTCAACCTGGAACAGCCGGATCATGTCCAGGGCCAGGCCTGCGGTCCCCGCGATTCCGAGGACAGAGTAGCTGTCCGCCGGGAAGACCTTGCGGATGTGGCGGCTGGCGATCATGTTCCCCATGGTCGCGCGCCGGTCGCCGGCGACGAGCACGCCCCCGGCGTAGGTCAGGGAGACGATGGTGGTGGCCTGCGGTGCGGCCGCGGCGGCCGATCCTGCTGGTGCCGTTCCGAGGCGGCGTGCCGAGGGCAGCAGCTCCGGGTGGTGGCGGCTAAGGTGCTCGGTGAAGGACGAGCCCGCTGCCGCGGCCACGGCCTGTGCAGGATCTGTGTGCGTCATCCGTCACTGACCACCCTTCTGGATGAAACCCCTGACGAACTCCTCGGCATTGTTCTCCAACACGCCGTCAATCTCATCCAGCAGATCGTCCACGCCTTCGGTATCGGCTGTGGACTGCACCGACGGTTCAGCGGCGGGAGGCGGCGTCACCTCGTCGGTTTCTTCCACATCCTGCGGACGTGATCCGGTGTTTTTGCGATCCTGGGTTGCCATTCTGCTGCCCTTTCTTGCTGAGCGGATGTGTCCTACGTCCTATGGTGCCACGGTCGGTTCCGGACCGGTCAGGAGCCGGGTGACAAATTCCTCGGCATCGGCCGAAACGTCGAACAGCTCTCCGGTGAGTTCCTTCGTTCCGCGCAGCGGCTCGCGGGTCGGAACGCGCTGGAGCCTGCGCCGGGACGGCAGTTCGAAGATGATTGAGTCCCAGCTCGCGCCGATCACTTCGTCCGGGAACCGGGTGACGCAGCGGCCCCGGAAGTAGGCCCGGGTGTCTTCCGGCGGGTGCGTTACCGCTGCGGCGATTTCCGCATCCGTGAGGATGCGTTCCATCTGGCCGCGGGCGGCAAGCCGGTAGTAGAGCCCCTTCTCCGGCCGCATATCCGAGTACTGCAGGTCGATCAGGTTCAGGCGCGCATCATTCCAGGCCAGCCCGTCACGGTCGCGGTAGGCCTGCAGCAGTTTCAGTTTCGCCACCCAGTCGACTTGGGCGGAGGCGGCCATGGGATCCCGTTTGAGCGTTCCGACCACACTGGTCCAGCGGTTCAAAATGTCCTCAGTTGCGGCGTCTGCTCCCCCGCGGCCGCGGGCATGGGCTGCGGCCGCCTCCAGGTAGATCTCCTGCAGATCCAGCCCGGTGACCATCCGGCCGTCCTTCAGCTCGACCAGCTGGCCCAGGGAGGGGTCATGGCTGATTGCCTGAAGCGCTCCGACCGGATCACGCAGCTCCAGCACCGGTGCCGTTCCGTCTTCAATCATGGAGAGAACGGCCGACGCCGTGCCCACCTTCAGCAGTGCCGAGACCTCACTCAGGTTGGCGTCGCCGATGATCACGTGCAGGCGGCGGTACTTCTCCGCGACGGCGTGGGGCTCGTCCCGGGTGTTGATGATGGGCCGGCGGATGGTGGTTTCCAGCCCCACCTCAGTTTCAAAGAAGTCGGCCCGCTGGCTGAGCTGGTAGCCCTGGCGCTGGTTGCTGCTGCCGATCCCTACCCGCCCGGAACCGCAGATGACCTGGCGGGACACGAAGAAGGGGAGCAGTCCCGCCACCAGGCGCGTGAACGGCACTCCCCGCGGAACCAGATAGTTCTCGTGGGCGCCGTAGGAGACGCCCTTGTTATCGGTGTTGTTCTTGTAGAGGTGCACCGGAGCGAAACCGGGAGCGGCGGCGATGTGGCGCATCGCAGCCAGCACGACGGCGTCGCCCGCCTTGTCCCAGAGCACAGCGTCCCTGGGGTTGGTGACCTCGGGCGAGGAATACTCCGGATGGGCATGGTCGACGTAGAGCCGCGCCCCGTTGCCCAGGACCATGTTCATCAGCACCGCGTTGTCTTCGGTATCGCCGTACAGCGCCGACGGTCCCCCGCCTTCCATGGCAATCTGCTCGGCATCCATGACCGGGGGCGAGTCGGTGAGCTGGGTGGGGTCGGCGGCAGTCCGCGGAACCGTATACCCGCGGGCGTCGTTCAGCGGCGCCTCGTCCGTGTAGTCCCAGCGGGTCCCGGTGAGGTTGCCCATCCCAGCCCGTACCGTTGCGGCGTAGGCGTTGACGATCTGGCTGGAGAGCACGGTGGCATTGGCGTTGGGCAGGGCCGGAGCGAGCACGCCGTACTCGGTCTCCGTCCCCATCACCCTCCGGACGGTCACAGATACTGTCCGGGATTGGCCGCTGTCTCGATGGTCCGGCCGGGTTCCTGGCCGGCCTTGCCCTGGATGATCGTGCGGATGTAGGTGATGCGTTCGCCCTTCTTGCCGGAGATCCGTGCCCAGTCATCGGGGTTCGTGGTGTTGGGCATATCCTCGTGCTCGCGGAATTCGTCAACGACGGCGCGCATCATGTGCTCGATGCGCAGCCCGCGCTGGCGGAGCGTCAGGAAGTCCTTGATGGCGTACTTCTTCGCACGGTCGACCACGTTCTGGATCACGGCGCCGGAGTTGAAGTCCTTGAAATAGAGCATTTCCGTGTCCCCGTTGGCGTAGGTCACTTCGAGGTACTCGTTGGACTTGTCCTCGGCGTACATCTTCTCGACCGTCCGCCGGATCATTTCCCGGACAGTGGCCACCGGATCGTAGGCGTGTTCCGCCAGGTCGTCGCGGTGCAGCGGGAGGTTGGGGGTGAGGTACTTGGCGAAGATCTCCCCGGCTCCCTCGGAGTCGGGACGCATGATCTTGATCTTCACGTCGAGCCGGCCCGGGCGCAGGATGGCCGGGTCGATCATGTCCTCGCGGTTGGAGGCACCAATGACGATCACGTTCTCCAGCTTCTCTACGCCGTCGATCTCGCTGAGAAGCTGGGGAACAATCGTGGTTTCGACGTCGGAGGAAACGCCGGTGCCGCGGGTACGGAACAGCGAATCCATCTCGTCGAAGAACACCACCACGGGGCTGCCATCGGAGCCCTTCTCACGGGCCCGGGCGAAAATGAGCCGGATATGGCGTTCGGTTTCACCAACATACTTGTCCAGCAGCTCGGGTCCCTTGATGTTCAGGAAGTAGCTGCGCGTCCCCAGGGTGCCGGTCTGTTCCATCACGCGGGCAGCCAGGGAGTGGGCGACCGCCTTGGCGATCAGGGTCTTTCCGCAGCCGGGAGGACCGTAGAGCAGGATGCCCTTGGGCGCCTTCAAACCGTGTTCGCGGTAGAGGTCCGGATGCATAAACGGCAGCTCGACCGCATCCCGGATCTGTTCGATCTGCGGGCCCAGCCCGCCGATGTCGGAGTAGGAGATATCCGGGACTTCCTCCAGGACCAGGTTCTCGACTTCGCTGCGCGGGATCTTCTCCAGCGCGTAGCCGATCCGGGTGTCCACGGTCAGGGCGTCGCCGACCCTGACCTTCTCCTGGATCAGCGGCCCGTTGAGCCTGACCACGCGCTCGTCGTCGGCCCGGCCGACCACAAGGGCACGGTCTCCTTCCAGGAGTTCCTGGACCGTGAACAGTTCGCCGGCCTTTTCGAAGCCAAGGCCGGCGACTACGGTCAGCGATTCGTTCAGCAGGACTTCCTGCCCGGAGACGATCTGGCCAAGGTCCAGGAGCGGGCTCACCGCGACCCGGAGTTTGCGTCCGGATTGGATGATGTCCACGCTTTCCTGGACCGTGGCCGTGGTGCTCACGCCGGGCTCGGGCTCCTGCCGCCTGTTGACGGCGATCACGGTGCCAAAGCTGAACGGTGTGGCGCCCTCTTTTTCCAAGGCATCCTTCAGGCGGATGATCTCCGCCCGGGCGGTTTCCAGCATTGCCACAAGCCGCGCGTTGTTGTGCGTCAGGGACGCGAGCTGGCGGTCCACGTTGCGCAGCTTGTCCCGCAGGATATTGAGCTGCCGCGATTCCGCGCTGGCCGCCGTGCCGTACGGGTTGTCGGTACGCGTACCTTCAACCCCGGCTCCGCTGGTGTTCTCCGCTTCAACCATTGTCCGACCGCCTTCATTGCTCAGGGTCTCTTCGTTTGACGATAACGTAGTGACGCACGCAATGCACCGTGCCCGGAGTCTTGTGTTTTCGAGCTTTCTGGTTAGGGCATGGCTACTCGGCGCCGTGCTCGTCCTGGAACCGTTCGGCCTTCGCCAGGGCGCCGCGCTGGATAGTGGAACTGGCGTCCTTCGCGGCCCGGCGGAGCTTCTTGTCAGAGACTTCGCGCTCACCTACGGCTGCCGGAGTCCATGCGTTGAGGTCTTCCTGGCTGAAATCCGTTTTGGAGGCGCGCCGCTTGGCAACAAGCCCGGTTGCTCCTTCGGCCAGGCGCCGTGCGGAGAGCAGGAATCCGGTGTGCGCCACCATCCGGTGGTCCGGACGGACGGCCAGCCCCTCCAGATGCCAGCCGCGGACCATGGACTCCCAGCCCTCCGGCTCGGTGAAGCGTCCGTCGGCGCGGATGGCTTCCGCTGTCCGCGAAAGCTGGGTCACGGTGGCGACGTAGGAGATCCAGACGCCGCCCGGGGCCAGGACTGTCGCTACCGCATCGGTGCATTCCCATGGGGCGAGCATGTCCAGGACAACCCGGTCCACGCTGCCCGGTTCCTGGTTCTTCACCACTTCGTCCTGGAAATCGCCGAGGGTGATGTCCCAAGCGGGGTGTGGGCCGCCGAAGAAGGTCTCCACGTTGCCGCGGGCAATGTCAGCGAATTCTTCGCGGCGCTCGTAGGAGTGCAGCGAACCGCTGTCGCCGACAGCCCGCAGCAGGGAGATGCTCAGCGCACCGGAACCAACGCCGGCCTCGACTACGCGGGCGCCGGGGTAGATGTCCGCCATGGTGACAATCTGGCCGGCATCCTTCGGATACACCACGGCCGCGCCGCGCGGCATCGAGAGCACGAAGTCCGAGAGCAGGGGGCGCAGCACCTGGTACTGGTGGCCGGTGGTGTTGGCGACGATGGTGCCTTCGGAGACGCCGATGATGTTCTCGTGCGGGAGGTAGCCGCGGTGCGTGTGGAAGGCTCCGCCTTCGGTGAGCGTGATGGTGTTCCGGCGTCCCTTTTCATCGGTGAGCTGGACGCGCTCCCCGGGCCGAAGGGGGCCGCGGCGTATTTCTGCGCCGTGGGCAGCGGGAGAGGGGGGTGTACCCGGGTTGTTCATGTGTGGCTGTCCTTCGTATCGGGCGGTTCGGTTCGGGGCTGATTGGGGATCGGGGCAGCGGGGCTGCTTCGCATTGATGGTTGGTCAGCGGCGGGGCTTCGGCTGGCGGCCGGTGAGCGCGGCGACGACGGCGTCCTGGCGGAGCAGGCCGACCACCGTGCCTTCACCGTTGATGACGGCATATTCGCTGCCGGCCAGCTGCGACAGGTACTGGATGAGTTCCTGCCCGTTGGCGAGGTCGGGGATGTAGGCCCCGGCGGCCAGCGCACGGGCTACGGCGTTCACGGGAGTCTGGCCTGCCAGGTTAGGAGGCACCGAGAAAAGTGCGCCGGGGTCGACGACGGCTTCCGGCCGTCCGGTGGGGGCGGTCACCACGAGTGCGGTGCCCGGGCCGGAGGCTGCAGCGAGATGCTGGGCTTCGGCGACGGGTGACCCCGAGGGTATTTGCCGGGCCGGCTGCATCAGGCTGGCTGCCGAAACCTCCGGAAGCCGTAGCCGCAGGCGTGCGTTGGTAATGGAGGCGGAGGCTCCCATCCACAGGAAACCCGAGACCAAGGCGGTGATAACAACCAGGCTGAGCCCCGGGGTCTGGCCCTGGAGATACGGCGGGATGAACACGGCGGCAACCAGGGCAGCGGCAATAATCCGTCCGGCCCATCCGGCCGCGATCGTGCCCTTTTCCTGCACCCCCGTGACCTTCCAGACCACCGTCTCCACGATGCGTCCCCCGTCCAGTGGCAGGCCGGGGAGAACATTGAAAATGGCGACCAGAACGTTGGCCCACACGAAGATGTCCGTCAGCAGCCACCCCACAGTTCCAGGTTCGAAGAGTGGCAGGACGAGACGCCCGATGAGGGCCAGAATGAAGTTCGCGGCCGGCCCGGCAAGGGCTACGACGAGGGATTTGCCGGGAGTGGCATGCACATCGCCGAACTGGGTATGCCCGCCCCACAGCGTCAGGACGATCTTCGGCGTCGGCCATTTCCAGGCCTGCGCGGTGAGGGCATGGGCCAGTTCGTGGACCAGGACGGAAAGCAGGAGGAGCAGGGCATAGCCCAGGGCGACGGCATAGGCTCCGGGGCTGCCGAGTTCCGGGAGCGCCACTGCGACCTGGGGGCCAAAGAGCAAAACGATCGCCGCGGCGATCACGAACCAGGACCAGGCCAGGGTGACCGGTACTCCCCCGATGCGGCCCAGCGGAATGCCTTCGCTGCGTCCGGGCTCAGCCGTCCGGTCCGGTCCGTGCGTCACTTCCGGGCTCCGGAACGGGCCCCTGCCAAGGCCTGCAGGTCGCCGAGAGTGCGCCCGGCAAGGGTGTTCCATTCCAGCCGGTCCGCATCCGGCGGCAGCGGAATGAAGTGGGGTACGGCAAGGGCCGTAAGGCCGGCAGCATGGGCGGAGGTGTAGCCGGGGTAGGAATCTTCGATGGCGACGCATCGGGACTTGGAGAGCCCGGGTACCGTCCGCGCCAGCTCATCGAAGGCGAGCTGGTAGGGCTCGGGATGCGGTTTCCCTCGTTCAACCATGTCGCCGGTGACCAGGAACCGGAACGTTCCGTCCGGCAGGTGGGACGCGATAACCCGGGCCAGCACGCTGGTGGACATGGTGACCATCGCGCAGGGAATGCCGCTGGCCGCCAGTTCTTCCAGTAGTTCCCGTGCGCCGGGGCGCCAGGGGACGCTGGTCCGGACCCGTTCCGCGACCCGGTCAGTCAGGGTGGAGATCACGGCCTCCACGGGCAGGCCGACGCCGGCCTGCTGGAGCCGGTGCGCGGAGTAAGTCAGCGCCTGTCCTACCAGCTCCTCGGCTTCCTCGTCAGTCCACGTGCCGCCGTGGGCAGCAACGAGGTCCTTCTCAGCCTGGATCCAGTACGGCTCGGTATCAATGATCGTGCCGTCCATGTCCCAGAAAACGGCCTGCAGCAGGCTATCGGGGCCGCCGGACGGGAGGGGAGTTCCAGGGAGGGGCATACCGCAAGTCTACGTGCCTCCCGACAGGGTTCCTTGTCCTGGCCCGGGGGCTTGCTCAGCGGCTGGGACTGACACTGCGGTGCCGGGAGCATAAGGTGAATCTGTGAGTTATACCGATAAGACCCCTCCGTCGGGCCTGCTGGATTTCTTCGGCGGCGGCAATGGAGAGCGGGTCACCGTGATGCTGGCAGCATTCGAAGGCTGGAACGACGCCGGAGAAGCAGCCAGTGACGCCCTGAATTTCCTCTCCCTTTACTGGGACAGCGAGAAGATCGCCGGGATCGACGCCGACGAATATTACGACTTCCAGTTCACCCGCCCGGCGATTGAGCGGAACGCCTCGGGTAAACGCAGGATCAAGTGGCCGACGACGCGGATTTCCCGTGCCGAGGTGCCGGGCACCAACCTTGACCTGATTCTGGTTACCGGGGTCGAACCGTCCTACAAATGGCGTGCCTACACCGCTGAGGTCATCGGTTTGGCTAAGGAGCTGGACGTCGACTGCATCGTCCTCGCCGGAGCGCTGCTGGCCGATGTCCCGCATACCCGTCCCATTCCGGTGACTGTCACCTGTGAGGAAGAGGACCTGAGGGATCACCTCGGCGTCGAAGCCTCTCAGTATGAGGGGCCGATAGGCATCGTGGGTGTCCTGGCGGAAGTCGCCAGCCTCGCCGACATTCCCACCCTGTCGCTCTGGGCCGCAGTGCCGCACTATGTGGGGCAGCCGCCGTCGCCCAAGGCGCAGCTGGCGCTGCTTCACCGGATGGAAGAACTGCTGCAGGCCCCCATCGACACCGCAGTCCTCACCGAGGAGGCCGAGGCCTGGGAACGCGGCGTGGACGAACTTGCCACGGAGGACCCGGAGATCGCTGCCTACGTTCGCCAGCTCGAGGAAGCCAAGGACACGGCCGAGCTGCCCGAGGCCACCGGGGAATCGATTGCCCGCGAGTTTGAGCGCTACCTCAAGCGCCGGCGCCGGGACTAAACCGGCCGCAAGCAAAGGGGCCCGGTCCGGCGGAAATCAGTGATTTCCGCC
>NZ_DALZXY010000014.1:34632-35256 GCF_031988865.1 Arthrobacter sp. | reverse complement strand
CGGGCCCCTGCTGTCTTCGCTGTGTCTGGCGCAGCGCTTAGTGCAGCCGGATGCCTAGGAGGGCGTCGAAGGCAGCTTCGGCCAGCTCGGCCCCTGCCGGCGAGGCGGGCGCTGGGGCATCAGGGCCGTCGAGCAGCGCCGCAGCCCACTCATCGGCCGCGGCCAGCGCGGCCGGAGCATTCAGGTCATCGGCCAGGGCCATGCGGAAACTCTCCAGGAGCGCTGAGGCATCCTGTGCGCTGGTCAGGGGCAGGGCCTCCCGGTAGCGCCGCAGCCTGTCCTGCGCACGCCCGAGGTCCTCGGGCGTCCAGAACCAGTCCGACCGGTAGTGGTGGCCGGCCAGCGTCGTGCGGATCGCCGCCGGCTCAACCCCTTCGGAGCGCAGGCGGGAAACCAGCACGAGGTTGCCGAGGGACTTGCTCATCTTTTCGCCGTCGAGGCCCACCATGCCGGCATGCGCGTAGTGGTCGGCCAGCGGAAGTCCCGAGCAGGCGTAGGCATGCGCAGCGCTCATTTCGTGGTGCGGGAACATCAGGTCCGATCCCCCGGCCTGGACCGTGAAGGGAGCAGGGAGGAACCGGCGGGCAATAACCGAACATTCGATGTGCCAGCCCGGACGCCCGT
>NZ_DALZXY010000014.1:0-34622 GCF_031988865.1 Arthrobacter sp. | reverse complement strand
CCGTCGCCGAGCTTCCCGCCGGGCCACAGGGGTTCACCCGGCCGGGCTACCCGCCACAGCAGGGCATCGAGCGGATTCCGTTTGCCCGGACGGTCGGGGTCACCGCCGCGCTCGGCGAAGACCGGCATCATCTGCTCAGGCGTGAGGCCCGAGACCTGCCCGGGCCACCAGGCATCCGGGCCGCTCTTTTCCAGTTCCTGCGCCGCGTCGATCGAGAAATAGACATCGCCGTCGGGCTCTGCGCCGGTTCCCGCCACGCGGTACGCGATGCCCTGCTCCAGCAGTGCTTCAACGACCGGGACGATCCACTCGATGGACTCCACTGCGCCGATGTAGTTCTGCGGCGCAATGACGTTCAGCGCTTCCATGTCCTCCCAGAAAAGCTGGGTCTGTTCCTTGGCGAGGACCATCCAGTCAACGCCGGTGGCAGCGGCGCGTTCAAGCAGCGGGTCGTCGATGTCTGTGACATTCTGCACATAGTTCACGGTGTGGCCGGCGTCCCGCCACTGACGGTTCAGCAGGTCGAAGGCCACGTATGTTGCTGCATGTCCCATGTGGGTTGCGTCATACGGGGTGATGCCGCAGACATAGAGTCCCGCCTCACCCTCAGGGCGGACAGGTACGGCCCTGCGAAGCGCCGAATCGAAGAGGACGAGGCCCGGGGACTTTCCGGGCAGTACAGGCAGGGGGCGGGATTTCCATGCGATCACAAGATCAACTCTACTGACTCTGAAAGGTGTTCACATTTTTGCGTTGGCCGGAGCGGGATCAGGCGTGCAGCACGCCTGTGCCAAGGGCGATGTAAATGGCCACGCCCAGGCCGATCCGGTACCAGACGAACAGCTGGTAGCTGCGGGTGGAAACGTAGCGCAGGAACCAGCCGATGATGATGAAGCCGACGACGAAGGCCACTACCGTAGCGACCGCGGTCTCTGCGCCGCCGTATGGGCTCGGCTCGCCCCAGGACTTGGCGAGCTGGTACAGGCCGCTGCCGAAGACAGCCGGAATGGCAAGCAGGAATGCATACCTGGCTGCCGCTTCCCGCGTGTAACCCATCAGCAGTCCCGCGGTAATGGTTCCGCCGGACCGGGATACGCCGGGAATGAGCGCCAGGGCCTGGGCCAGGCCGTACAGGATGCCGTGCTTGTAGGTGAGCTGGTCCAGGGTGCGCTGCTGCCGGCCGACCTTGTCCGCGATTGCCAGGAAAACACCAAACACAATCAGCATGGTCGCCACGAGCCAGAGGCTGCGGAAGACGCCTTCGATCTGATCCTGGAAAAGCAGGCCCAGGACGACGATGGGAATGGTTCCGACGATGATCAGCCAGCCCATTCGTGCGTCCGGGTCGGAGCGCGGCACCCGGCCGGTGAACGAACCGAACCATGCCTTGACGATCCGAACGATGTCCTTCCAGAAATACACCGCAACCGCAGTCTCGGTTCCGAGCTGGGTGATAGCGGTGAAAGCGGCGCCGGGATCCTGGGCGCCGGGAAGGAGTTCACCCGCAATCCGCAGGTGCGCGCTGGACGAAATGGGCAGGAACTCGGTCAGACCCTGGAGGAATCCGAGGAATATTGCTTCAAACCAATTCACCCTACGACTCTAGGGCACGGCGAAGCCCGGCCAGTCCACGTGGGCCCGGTCGCGGCCGGTCGCTAGCGGTCGCTAGCGGTCGCTGCCGGACTGGCGGCCGTAGCCGTCCGAGCCGTCCAGAGTGCGGGCGGAGAACCCTTCCGCCTCATCCGTGTCCACGTCGGAGGGCCCGCCAAAGCTGGAGCTGCGGAGCATTTCCTCATCGTCGTCGAGCAGGTCTTCGTCGCCGTCTTCGTCGTCGTAAATCTCCAGCGGCGTCACTTCGCCGTAAGCGTCGTAGAGGACTTCCTCATACACCTCGAACGCGTCCGCGATGGCCAGATAGGCCCCTTCGACGGACGGATCCTTCTCTCCGCGGCGGGCGGCGGCAGCAGCCAGGTGCTCTTCGAAGGCAGCAACCAGGGACTGGAGCGCAACGCGCGGATCTATGCTCATGGACTAGACGTTAGCGGTAAAGCAGGCAAAATGGGATGCAAATGCGAGAACAAATTCTTAGACCGGACCGGTCCTTCAACGCCGCTCCTGCCAAGGACTACGAGTACCTGGTCCTGTCCGTAGATCCCCATGAGTCCCTCCCGGAGGCTCGGCGGCTAATCACGGATCACGCCGAGTACGGCAAATGGGAACTCCAGCGGACCCGCATCTACCGGGGCGGCCAGCACCGCTATTGGCTGCGGCGCAAGATCATGCGGGTCCAGCGCACGGCCTAGCGCGGGCGCACGGACCTGCCTTCCGGCTGCCTACTGCGGATCCGCCGGAGGACCCAGCAAAGCGTTGGCCATGGTGTTGTGGGCCGAGTCCTCACTGGATGGATGGAACATACCCGCAAGGACGTCGCGGTAGAGCCGCTCGAGTTCCTGGCCGCGGAAATAGCTTCGACCTCCCGCCACCTTCACGGCGGATTCCACTACGCCACGGACGGTATCCGTGGTGCGCAGTTTGAGGGCGGAGAGCCGGGCGAACCAGAACCCGCCGTGGTCCGCGCGTGCTTCCAGGTCCCGGGCCACGGATTCCAGTGCCAGCGCGGCGCCGTCCATGCGGATGGCGGCGTCAGCGATCCGCCATCGGGTGTGGGGATCCTGGGTCCCCGGAACTCCCCCACTCGTGCGGGAGGCCGCAGCCTCCGTGGCAAGGGTGAGCGCCCGGTCGCCGATCCCCGTATACACGGCTGAGAGCAGCGTTTCGAAGAGACTGAAGATGCCAAAGACAAACAGGTCCGCGTGCGGCCCCACCGGAGTGTGCCGGACAATTCGGTCCGCGGGAACGACGGCCCCCTCCAGCAGGGTGGTGCAGGACTGGGAGGCGCGCATGCCCAGGGTGTCCCAGTCATCGAGGCTGGTAATGCCCCCGGTCCCCCGGTCGGCGAAACCAAAAACCAGGCGCGGTGAGTCCGGGTCGGTGGCGTCTTTTCCGAAGATGCCCAGCCGGGTCCATGCCGGCGACAGGCTGGTGAAGATCTTGCGCCCGGTGTACGAGTAGCCGCCGTCGGGCCGCGGAACAGCTTCCGTGTTGGAATCGAAGAGCACCGCGCTGTTGCCCGGTTCCGAGATGCCGAACGCGAAAATCTCCCCGCGGGCCGCCTCCTCCAGGACAAAGGACAGGGAGTCATCCCCGTGCAGTGCCAGCAGGTGCGCCACCCCGCACCAGACCAGGTGCATGTTGATGGCCAGCGCCGTCGCCGGAGCAGCGGATGCCAGCAGCCGCTGGCAGGCGACGACTTCCGGGATGCTAAGTCCGGCGCCGCCCTGGTCCGGGGTCGAGAACAGTGCCAGGTAACCGGCGCTGCGGAGCTCTTCGAGATCTTCCGTGAAGAAAGCGTTGCGGCGGTCGTATTCCGGAGCCCGGCTGCGCAGGCGGTCCAGGAGTTCGGGCGTGAGGATGTCTCCGGCAGGCATGGGATTGTTCCCTTCGGTGGATCTGTTTTCTGTTGGGGAAGTGGAGTGGCTTAGTAGTCGTGCAGCAGGCGGGAAAGGACCCGGGTACCGAACTTCAGCGAGTCCACCGGGACCCGTTCGTCGACGCCGTGGAACATCCCGGTGAAGTCCAGGTCCTCCGGGAGCCGGAGCGGGGCGAAGCCATAGCCGGTGATGCCCAGCCGGCTGAGCGACTTGTTGTCCGTCCCGCCGGAGAGCGTGTACGGCAGGACCGGTGCCCCGGGGTCTTCCGCCTGCAGGGCGCCCACCATGGAGTCCACCAGGTTCCCGGCGAACGGCACTTCCAGGGAGACGTCCCGATGTTCGTAGCTGATGTCGATACCGTCTCCTGCAAGGCCCCGGATCACTTCGAGGAGGTGTTCTTCCTGGCCGGGAAGTGTGCGTGCGTCAATGAACGCTTCGGCTGTCCCCGGGATCACGTTGTGCTTGTAACCTGCGGCGAGCAGGGTCGGGTTGGCGGTGTTCTGGAGCGTGGCCCCAACAAAGCGGGCCACGGTGCCCAGCTCAGCGAGGAGCTTCTCCGGGTTGTCCGGATCGAATTCGACTCCGGTGAGCTCGGTGACGCCGTCCAGGAAGGCGCGGGTGGTGTCGGTGAGTTCGATCGGCCACTGGTGCGCGCCGATCCGCGAAACGGCACCCGCCAGCCTGGTCACCGCGTTATCGGTATTGATCTGCGAGCCATGGCCCGCCCGGCCGTGTGCGCGCAGGCGCAGCCAGGAAATGCCCTTCTCCGCAGTCTGCAGCAGGTAGGTCCGGCGCCCGCCGATGGTCGCCGAGAAGCCGCCCACCTCCGAGATGGCCTCGGTGGCTCCTTCGAAAAGCTCCGGACGGTTTTCCACCGCCCAGCGCGCGCCGTACTCCCCTCCGGCCTCCTCATCGGCGAAGAAAGCGAACACCAGGTCGCGTCGGCCCCGCTTGCCGTTTCCAGCCATTTCGCGCATCACTGAGAGGATCATCGCGTCCATGTCCTTCATGTCCACGGCGCCGCGGCCCCAGATCAGACCGTCCCGCTCCTCGCCGCTGAACGGATCCACGGTCCAGTCCTGCTTCTGGGCGGGAACGACGTCGAGGTGGCCGTGAACTACAAGTGCCGGCAGGGAGGGGTCTGTGCCTTCCAAACGGGTGACCACTGAAGCCCGGCCCGGAGCGGACTCGAAAAGGTCGGCTTCGAGGCCGGCCTCCTCGATGAGCCCGGCAACATACTCGGCGGCGGCACGTTCCCCTGGCCCGGAACCGTCACCATAGTTGGAGGTGTCGATGCGGATCAGGTCCTGGCAGATGCGGGTCACTTCGTCTTCGGCGCGGAACGTCATGTACTTCTCTCTCCTTGCTGCACGGGGTTAGGGCCAGCCTAGCCATTCCCCTGCCCCGGAAGGCAGCTTTGTCCGTCCGGCGTTACGTAACGCAGCGCTGAAATGGGTCGATTCGTCCTTCTCGCCGAAACCGTGTTAGAGTTTTTCCCGTTGCAAACGAAGAAACGGAATAAAAACCGGTCTTCGGAAGACACCCTGCGCGGGTGGCGGAATGGCAGACGCGCTAGCTTGAGGTGCTAGTCCTCTTATTGAGGGTGGGGGTTCAAGTCCCCCTCCGCGCACAGCGAAGATCCCCTCGGTTTCCTTGGAAGCCGGGGGGATCTTTTTTGTCTGATCCGGATCCTTGGCCTGTGTGTCGTTGCTCCCGGAGGCTGCCTGAATCCCGGGCTCTGTCACGCCCGCACTGCCAACGAGTACCCTCGCATCATGGACGGCAGCGGGTTCCTGAATGTGATCCTGGTCCTCTTCTTTGTCCTGCTGGGCGGGGTGTTCGCTGCTGCCGAGATGGCGCTCGTGTCCCTGCGCGAGGGACAGATCCTGCGGATGGAGAACTCCGGGAAGCGCGGGGCGACGGCTGCGCAGCTTGCCCGGAACCCCAATCTGTTCCTGTCCGCGATCCAGATCGGGGTGACCCTTTCGGGCTTTTTCTCCGCCGCCTATGGCGCCTCGGCCCTAGCCCCGGCCATCGCACCTGTCCTGGAAAGCTGGGGGTTGAACCCGGCAGCGGCGCAGGGGACGTCGTTCATCGCCATGACGCTTGTGATCGCCTACCTCTCACTGGTCTTTTCCGAACTGGTGCCCAAACGGCTGGCCATGCAGAATGCGGAGCGCTTCACCCGCGTCCTCTCGCCTCCCCTGGCCGGTTTCGCCGTGCTGATGCGCCCGGTGATTCGGCTGCTCTCCGTCTCCACCAACGCTCTCGTGCGGCTGCTCGGAGGGGACCCGAACCTGAAGAGTATGCCCGTTTCCCAGCAGGAGCTGCTGGAAATGGTGAAGACCAGCCCGGTGCTTGCCGATGAAAGCCGCAGCATCCTCTCGGATGTTTTTGGTGCCGGCCAGCGCCTGCTGCAGGAAGTCATGCGGCCCCGTCCGATGGTGGAGTTCCTATCCGCTTCGCTCACCTTGGACGAAGCCCGCCACAAGGTGCAGGCCCTTCCCTATTCCCGGTACCCGGTGTCGGGAGCGTCCCCGGACGATGTCCTCGGGTTCGTCCATGTCCGGGATCTCTTTGACCGGGACGAAGATCCTTCCGGCAGCCTTTGGCTCGGCGAGATTGTCCGGCCGATCCTGTTCCTTCCGGGAACGGCCACAGTGCTGCCTGCACTTTCGCGGATGCGGCGCGGGAACAGCCACATCGCCGTCGTTGTGGATGAGTACGGGGGAACGGACGGCATCGTCACGCTGGAGGACCTCGTGGAGGAACTGGTCGGGGAGATTTACGACGAATATGACACCGGCCGCGACCCCGAGGACCGGCACCTGATGGTCCAGGGCGAGATGATGGTCGACGGCGGCCTGATCCTGCAGGAGTTCGACCGCCTCACGGGGATGGCGCTTCCCGAAGGCCAGTACGAAACGGTGGCAGGCTACATTCTTGACCGGCTGGGGCGGATGGCAGTGCCCGGCGACTCCGTGCCCGCGCCCGGTGGCCGGCTGCGGGTGCTCGACGTCGAAAATCACCGCATCCGTGCGGTGCACGTCCTCCGCGACGACTCCGGGTCCTAGCGTGCCTGGCCGGAGGACCGGCAGATTGCGCTCGGGGACGCAGGAAAGCACCGGTGTGCATTGCAGCCGGCGGAGCCCTCGCGAAGAATACCGGGCATGAGTGCTCCAAGCCCAGGTGAGGATACGGCGGCCGGCAGCGAGCCGCAGACCAGCACAGGTCCGGCCCTAAAACGGGTGATGGGGAGCAAGCTGCTGCTGTTATTTATCATCGGCGACGTGCTGGGCACTGGTGTCTATGCCCTCACCGGGCAGATCGCCGGGGAGATCGGCGGCGCGGCCTGGGCGCCGATCCTGATCGCTTTTCTAGTCGCCACAGTCACCGCGCTCTCGTATCTTGAGCTCGTGACGAAGTATCCGCAGGCAGCCGGGGCTGCGCTGTACACGCACAAGGCGTTCGGCATCCACTTCGTGACCTTCCTGGTGACGTTCGCCGTGCTGTGTTCGGGCATTACCTCAGCCTCAACGGCGTCGAAGTTCCTTGCGGAGAACTTCCTGGTCGGGTTCAAGCTCGGCTGGGGCCAGACCGGGGTTACGGCCGTTGCCGTGTGTTTTGTGCTGCTGCTCGCCGCCGTCAACCTGCGCGGCGTCGGGGAGAGCATCAAGTTCAACGTCTTCCTGACCCTCGTTGAGCTCACCGGCCTCCTGATCGTGATCGGCATCGGATTCTGGGCCATGGGACAGGGCAACGCTGACTTCTCCCGCATCATGGTCTTCGAGACCGAAGGTGGGAAGTCGGTTTTCCTGGCCCTCACCGCAGCCACATCCCTGGCGTTCTTCTCGATGGTCGGCTTTGAGGATTCGGTCAACATGGCGGAGGAAACGCGCGATCCCGCCCGGATTTTCCCAAAGGTCATGCTCACCGGCCTGGGCATCACCGTCTTCATCTACATCCTGGTGTCCATCGCAGCCGTGGCTGTGGTTCCGGTGGGCCAGCTTTCCGAGAGCCAGACGCCGCTGCTGGAAGTGGTGCAGACCGGAGCGCCCGGCTTTCCGATCGACGTCATTTACCCGTTCCTGTCTATCTTCGCCGTCGCCAATACGGCCCTGATCAACATGCTGATGGCCAGCCGGCTGCTCTACGGCATGTCCCGCCAAGAGGTGCTGCCGCGTCCGCTGGCCTTGGTCCTGGCCGGACGGCGGACGCCATGGGCCGCGATCCTCTTCACCACCGCAATCGCGGTGGGACTGATCATTGTGGTGACCAATGCGATGGGGCCCCAAACGGTGGCGGCCCTCGGCGGGACAACAGCGTTGTTGCTCCTCTGTGTGTTTACCGTGGTCAACATCGCCTGTATTGTCCTGCGGCGGAATCCGCCAGATCCGCAGCCCGGCGCCGGCGGGGCGGACCAGCCGCCACGGAAGACCTTCCGCTCCCCCGGGATCACTCCCTACTTCGGCGCAGCCAGCTGTGCGTTCCTGGTCGGACCCTGGGCGCAGGACCCGATCGAGTACCGGATCGCTGGAATCCTGCTTGCCGTGGGCGTTGTGCTGTGGTTCTTCACCTGGCTCTGGAACCGGGCTGTCAGGGCCAAGCGCACCCGTTTCACCGACCCGGAGGAACTTCATGGCTAGCGTCGTCGTCGGATACGTCCCCGGTCCGGAAGGCGCCGCGGCACTCGCACACGCGCGCACCGAGGCCGCCGTGGAGAGGGACCTGCTGGTGATCGTGAATGTCCGCACCACCGGCTGGGGCATCGGGCACGGCCATCCCGAAGACGCCGCCGGGAACCTTGATTCCCTGGCCGCTGAATTGGAGGCCGGCGGCCAGCCGTTCGAGATCCTGCACCCCGAGGGGGATTACGATCCGGCAGAGGAAATCCTTTCGGCGGGCAGGCTGCATTCCGCACGGCTGATCGTCGTTGGGATCCGGCACCGCACCCCGGTGGGAAAGCTGATCCTGGGCAGCACGGCCCAGCGTGTGCTGCTCGAAGCTCCCTGCCCGGTCCTGTGCGTGAAGGCCGGCCAATAATGGGCCGCTAACGGAGACCGGTGCTAGGAGCTGTTGCCCAACTCCTGGGCAATTGCCTCGATTCCTGTCCAGGTCTCGGCGAAGGATGTGGACAGGGGTGAGAGGCCCAGCCGGATGCCGCCGGGATTGCGGTAATCGGGAATGATCCCGCGCTCCCACAACCGCGCGGTGATCTGCGCGAAGGCGGGATGGTCAATGGTGATGTGGCTGCCGCGGCTGTCCGCATCCCGGGGCGAGGCGAGCACCACGTTCCAAGGGGCAAGGACCTCGTCCACGGCCTCGATGGCGAAGGACGTGAGCTGGACGGATTTGGTCCGCACGGCATCCATGCCGGTCTCTGCCAGCAGGGAAATCATGTCCTGCATCGCCAGCATCCCCAGGATGGGCGGCGTTCCGGAGACTACCCGCTGGATACCGGCGGCGGGGACGTACTCCGCACCCATCTCGAACGGATCCCCGGCACCCAGCCAGCCCTGGATGGGCTGGGCGAAATCCGGCTGGTGCCGCTGGGCCACATAGGCCCACGCCGGTGCTCCGGGGCCGCCGTTGAGGTATTTGTAGCTGCAGCCTGCGGCGTAGTCCACATTCCAGGCATCCAGTTCGGCTGGAACGGCCCCGGCGGAATGGCACAGGTCCCAGAGCACCCGTCCGCCTGCCTGGTGGACCAGCGCGGTAATCGCTGGGACGTCCGCAATGAAGCCGGAACGGTACGCAACATGGCTCAGCACCACCAATGCTGTCTGCGGCCCGACGGCGGCGGCAACAGCCGCGGGGCTCACGCCGCCGTCGTAGTCTGCTTCCACCCACCGCAGGGTTAGGCCACACTCCCGGGCGATACCGGCCATCACGTAACGGTCGGTGGGAAAGTTGTCCCGGTCCAGCACAATCTCCGTGCGGTCCCCGCCGGCAGCCACGGCCGCCCGCGCCAGCTTGTACAGCAGGACCGTGGTCGAGTCGGCCACGATGCACTGGCCCGGCGCCGCACCCAGGACGGTGGTCCCGAGCTGGTCGCCGATCGCCGCCGGCAGTGCCAGCCAGCCCTCATCCCAGCCGCGGATCAGCCGGCCGCCCCAAGCGTTGGCCACAAAATCACCGAGCCGGCCCAGCGTTGCCGCCAGGGGCCGGCCCAGCGAGTTGCCGTCAAGATAGGCGGGAACCCCGGGGTCATTGTGCCCAATGAACCGTTCACGCAGGTCAGCCAGCGGATCTGCGGCGTCTAGCTCTTTGGCGCGGTCATGGAAGCGGGAGGCATTCATGGCCGGAACACTAGCAGGCCCGGGGGCATTCGCTGAGGCTCCGAGGCGGCTAGTCCGCCAGGAAAAGCGGGCGTGCCGAACCGTGGAAGTGGCGGCGTCGGGTGCGCTGGTTCCAGCCGGTGAAGGTGGTTTCCCCGCGCTCCCCCGGTGCCCCGGCGTCCGAAATGCGCAGGCTTACCGTTGCCGGCAGGAAGACCGGAGACTCGAACTCGATCTCCCATTCAAACGGTTCCTGCACCGCCGGTCCGGCCTCCTCGACCACGCGGGAAGCGAGGTACATCCCATGGGCGATCGAGCGTTTCATGCCCAGCGCCTTGGCGGAGAGACTGCTGAGGTGAATGGGGTTGAAATCCCCGGACACCATGGCATAGTTCCGTCCGGCGTCTGCGCCGAGCCGCCACTGCGCCGTCGGAAGGGGCGGCACGAACTCGGTGCGTTCGGGCCGGTTCACCGGACGGTCGAAGCGGGGAAGGAACACACCCTTGGCCAGGTACGTTGACCGCCCCGTCCACACCAGTTCCGTGCCGGAACGGACTTCCGCCACCAGCTCCACCTGCGTACCGGACCGGTGGCCGGACAGATTCTCGGCCCAGGCGATCACCGAAAGCGGCTCCGTGTAATGGATCGGACGGAGATGGCGAACCTCGTTGCGCAGATGCACCATACCCAGCAGTGGCAGCGGGAAATCCTCGCGGGCCATGACGCTCATGGCAACCGGGAACGCGAACGAATGGACGTACCCCGAGGGCAGGGTGTCCTGCGCGCTGTGCGCAACCAGCCGCTGAAAATCCGTCAGTTTTGCCAGGTCCACCCGCGCCTGCGGTACGGAGTGCCGTGCCGCCGGGAGCTCCTCCAGGGTTGAAGGAGCAGAGAGCCGGCTGCGGGCCGCATTGCCCACGGCGGCGAGGTAGAGCCGCCCAAGGGCCGGGATTTCCTCCAGTTCCTGTACGCTCATGCGCCCACCATATTCTGTCCGCAGACCCGCAGGATCTCTCCGTTGATGCCGGCGGCCGAATCCGAGGCAAGAAATGCGATGGTTTCGGCGACGTCGACCGGCAGCCCGCCCTGCTGCAGGCTCGAAAGCCGCCGCGCCACCTGCCGCGTCAGGGCGGGCATCCGGGCCGTCATATCCGTTTCAATAAAGCCGGGGGCGACGGCGTTGATCGATCCGCCGCGCGGGGCCAGCAGCGGTGCGGTGGCCCGAACCATACCGATGATCCCTGCCTTGGACGCCGCGTAGTTGGTCTGCCCCCGGTTCCCGGCAATGCCGCTGGTCGAGGCCAGGGAAACGATCCGCCCGTCCGGGCTGAATGCCTCCGAAGCCAGGAAGCGTTCGTTCATCTTTAGCTGCGAGGCCACGTTGACCGCGAGGACCGAGTCCCAGCGGGAAGCATCCATGTTAGCCAGCAGCTTGTCCCTGGTGATCCCGGCATTGTGGATCACGATGTCCAGTCTCCCGTAGCGTTCAGCGGCGTGCGCCAGGATCCGGTCGGCGGCGTCGTCGCGGGTGATGTCCACCTGCAACGCCGTGCCGCGGACTTCGTTGGCGACGGCGGCCAGCGCTTCCCCGGCGGCGGGAACATCGACCACAATGACGTTCGCGCCTTCACGGTGCAGCACCCTGGCGATCGAGGCGCCGATGCCGCGGGCAGCGCCGGTGACGACTGCGGTTTTCCCGGCCAGTGACGCGGTCCAGTCTGCGGGCAGCTCACCGGCGGCGGAACTAACCGTAATGAACTGCCCGTTGACGTAGGCGCTGCGGCCGGACAGCAGGAAGTGCAGGGCCGCGGACACAGAGGGTGCCGAAGCGTCCGTGCCGTTGGCCAGCACGATTCCGTTGGCGGTTGCTCCGCCCCGCAGCTCGTGGGCCAGGGAGCGGAGGGTGCCGTCGATGCCCTGCCGGGCAGCGGCTGCCGCGGGGTCCTTGGCCTCGGCAGCAGGACGGGAGACGGTGATGATCCGACCGCCGGGCGCGAGGTCGCGGAGGCTGGCACCGGCGTCGAGCGTGACGGCAGAAAGATCTTCCGGAGCCAAGGCTTCATCCAGGACCATCAGGATCGCGCCGAGGCCCAGCTTCGGAGTGGCATGGCGGCGGACATCCTGCTGCCAGGACAACAGCAGGGACGCCAGGGTGTCCGCGGACTCCCCCTTGCCCAGCACCAGGATGGGCCCGGGTACCAGCGGCTTGGAAGGATCAAAACGGCGCAGCACAGCCGGACGCGGCAGGCCGAGCTTTTTGGCGATGTCCTTCGTGATTCCGGTGTTAACCAGTTTGAGGTAGGTGTCAGTCATGGTCAGCGTGCCTCCAGGATTGCCACGAGTCCCTGTCCGCCGGCTGCGCAGACAGAAATGAGTCCGCGGCCGGAGCCCTTTTCCGCCAGCATCTTGGCCAGTGTGGCGACAATGCGTCCGCCGGTGGCAGCAAACGGGTGGCCCGCTGCGAGTGAGGACCCGTTGACGTTGAGCTTGCTGCGGTCAATGCTGCCCAGCGGTGCCGACAGGCCGAGCCGGGTGCGGCAGAACTCGTCATCCTCCCAAGCGGCCAGGGTGCTGAGCACCGTTCCGGCGAAGGCCTCGTGAATTTCGAAGAAATCGAAGTCGTCGAAGGTCAGGTTGTTCCTGGCCAGCAGGCGGGGCACGGCGAACGCCGGGGCCATCAGCAGCCCGTCGCGGCCATGGACGAAGTCGACGGCACCGGCTTCGGCATCAACCACGTTGGCCAGCATCGGCAGGTCGTGCTCCCGCGCGTAGTCCTCGGAGCCGAGCAGCACCACCGACGCGCCGTCCGTGAGGGGCGTCGAGTTACCCGCTGTCATGGTGGCCTCGTCACCGAGTGAACGGCCGAAGACCGGCTTCAGGGATGCGAGCTTCTCCAACGAGGTGTCGGCGCGCAGATTGGAGTCGCGGGACAGGCCACGGTAGGGCGTCAGGAGATCGTCGAAGAATCCGCGGTCATACGCGGCCGCCAAGTTCCGGTGGCTGTTGTAGGCCAGTTCGTCCTGGCTCTCACGGGTGACCTTCCACTGCGCCGTGGTCAGCGCCTGGTGCTCTCCCATGGACAGGCCGGTCCGCGGCTCGCCGGTGTTCGGTGCGTTCGGCGCCAGGTCCTTCGGCCGGATCTTCGCGAGGGCGGCGAGTTTCTGCTTGGTGCTCCGGGCCCGGGAGAGATCCAGCAGAGCCCGGCGGAGGCCTTCGCTGACGGCAATGGGGGCGTCGGACGCGGAGTCGACCCCGCCGGCGATTCCCGATTCCAGCTGGCCGAGCTTGATCTTGTTGGCCAGGGACACCACGGTTTCCAGTCCCGTGGCGCAGGCCTGCTGAACGTCGTAGGCCGGGGTTTCCGGTGAAAGTGCTGATCCAAGGACGGCTTCGCGGGTCAGGTTGAAGTCGCGGGAGTGCTTCAGGACGGCACCGGCGGAAACGGCGCCGATCCTCTCGCCCTGCAGGCCGAATCGGGCAACCAGCCCGTCGAGGGCAGCAGTGAGCATGTCCTGGTTGGAGCTGTGGACGTATGCTCCCCCGGAACGGGCGAACGGGATGCGGTTGCCGCCGATCACCACGGCATTCCGCGCGGCAGGACCTGAGGCCTGCGCTGACTGGGGTCCAGGCGTGGGTTGTGCAGCCATTCGTCAATCTCCTTGGGGGTTGCTATGTGACGGGAGTTACTGCAACCCAGCGTACCTGATACGCTGAGTATCGTGAACAGCGCAGCCAAACAAACCACATCGGCACCGGATGGCCGTTCCATCCGGTGGGAGGCCCACCGGGCCGAGCGCCGCGGGGACCTCATCAAAGCAGCCCGCCGCGCCGTGCACTCTCTCGGTGCGCAGGCGTCAATGGAGGAAATTGCCGCTGCGTCCGGGACCTCGAAGTCCGTGTACTACCGCTACTTCGGGGATAAGTCCGGGCTGCAGCAGGCCATGGGCGAAGTGGTGATCAACCAGATGCAGGAGAAAATCCTCTCGGCTGCCCGCAGTGCTGCGTCCCCCCGGTCCGGCCTGCGCGCCATGGTTTCCGCCTACCTGCAGATGGCGCAGACCTCCCCCAATGTGTACGCCTTCGTTACCGGCAGCCCCGCCGGCGAGGCGTCGGGAACGAGCGAACCCGGGGTCGCCGCAGCCCTGTCAGACTTCTTTGCCAATATCAGCGCCATGATGGACCACGCTGTCCACGCCTATCTGGAAGGCCATGAGTCCGACGCCCTCACCCAGGCGGCTGCCGGATACTGGCCGACGGCGGCGCTGGGGATGGTCCGGGCCGCCGGTGAGCGCTGGCTGGCCACGCCGTCCGGTCCGGGCCGCCCGACCGAGGCTGAGATGACCGACCAGCTCACGGCCTGGCTCTTCGACGGCATCGGGTGGGACACCCCCGAGCCCGCAGCTTCCTCCTCTTCTCCCTCCGCCACAGCGCATGACCGTTCCGGGCGCGGGCCCGCCACGGCCGGCGCCGACAAGTAAGGACACGCAATGACGCAGTCAGTCTCCACCACAGAGCGCCAGCTTCCGGCCAGCACCGTCATCAGCGATGACGATTCAGCAACCGTTAACGTTGAGGCCCTCGGCCGCACGCTGCTCGGGAAGTGGCATGAGGTCCGGCTCCAGGCGCGCAAGCTGGCGGGCAACGAAGCCCTGCACACGCCTGCCGGCCTGACCCACACCGAACACCGGCTGCGGGTCATGGACCAGCTGAAGATCCTGGTCGACGCCGACGCCGTGCACCGCGCCTTCCCTGCCTACGTGGGCGGACAGGACAACCACGGAGGCAACGTCGCCGGTTTCGAGGAACTCGTAGTCGCGGATCCCTCGCTCCAGATCAAGGCGGGCGTGCAGTGGGGCCTGTTCGGCTCCGCCGTCCTGCACCTGGGCAGCCGGGAACACCACGAGAAGTGGCTCCCGGGCATTATGAGCCTGGAAATCCCCGGTTGCTTCGCCATGACCGAAACGGGCCACGGGTCCGACGTCTCCAGCATCGCCACCACGGCGGAATACGATGCCGCTGCCGGTGAATTCATCATCAACACGCCGTTCCGCGCCGCGTGGAAGGACTACATCGGCAACGCCGCGGTCAACGGCAAGGCGGCAGTCGTCTTCGCCCACCTGATCACCAAGGGAGTGGACCACGGCGTCCATGCCTTCTACGTCCCGCTGCGGGATGAGAACGGGTTCCTGCCCGGTGTCGGCGGCGAGGATGACGGAGTCAAGGGCGGCCTGAACGGCATCGACAACGGGCGCCTGCACTTCTCCAACGTCCGGATCCCCCGCACCAACCTCCTCAACCGCTACGGCGATGTCACCGAGGATGGAACCTACTCCTCAAGCATCGAGAGCCCGGGCCGGCGCTTCTTCACAATGATCGGGACCCTGGTCCAGGGCCGGGTTTCGCTTGACGGCGCCGCCGTTGCTGTCTCGAAGCTTGGCCTGAAGATCGCCATCCAGTACGCCACCGAGCGCCGCCAGTTCAACGGCGGCTCGGACACGGTTGAGGAAGTCCTGATGGACTACCAGCAGCACCAGCGCCGGCTGCTGCCGCTGCTGGCCACCACCTACGCAGCGTCCTTCGCCCACGATGAACTGCTCGCGAAGTTCGACGACGTCTTCTCCGGCGCCGATGATACCGACGAGAACCGCCAGGACCTGGAGACCCTCGCCGCCGCGCTGAAGTCCCTGTCCACCTGGCACGCCCTGGACACCCTGCAGGAATGCCGCGAAGCGACCGGTGGGGCAGGATTCCTTGCCGAAAACCGGCTGACGGCGCTGCGGTCCGACCTGGACATCTACGTCACGTTCGAAGGCGACAACACGGTGCTGCTGCAGCTGGTTGCCAAGCGGCTGCTGGCGGACTACGCCAAGGAATTCCAGGGAGCCGACTTCGGTGTCCTGGCCCGCTACGTCGTCGGGCAGGCCACCGAGCGGACGTTCAACCGCTCGGGGCTGCGCCGGATCGTGCAGACCGTAGCGGACACCGGCTCGGAGAAGAAGTCCGCTATTGCCCTGCGCGATCCGAAGGCCCAGCACGACCTCCTGGCCGACCGCGTGGCAACCATGGTCGCCGACGTCGCCGCGAACCTGCGCGAAGCGCGCAAGCTGCCCAAGGCTGAAGGGGCGGTAATCTTCAACCAGAACCAGCACGACCTCATTGAAGCGGCCCGTGCACACGCCGAGCTGCTGCAGTGGGAGGCATTCACCCGCGGCCTGGACAGCATCGAGGACGCCGGTACCCGCCAGGTCCTCACCTGGCTGAGGGACCTGTTTGGCCTGGGCCTGATCGAGAAGAACCTGGCGTGGTACCTAATGCACGGCCGGCTGTCCTCGCAGCGTGCCCGCACCCTGGGCGACTACATCAACCGGCTGCTTACCAAGGTCCGTCCGCATGCCCTGGACCTGGTCGATGCCTTCGGCTACGGCCCGGAGCACCTGCGTGCCGCCGTCGCTACCGGTGCGGAGAAGGCCCGGCAGGACGAGTCAATGGAATACCAGCGGCTGCTGCGCGCCAGCGGCGCGGCCCCGGTTGACGAGAAGATCCTGATCCAGCGGAAGAAGCAGGCAGCCAAGGCCAAGCGCTGACGGCCCGGTAGACACCCCAGCAGTACACAGCCGGTGCCCGCATCCCGCGGGCACCGGCTGTGTTTGTTCCGCACTGGACGGTGTGTATTCGTTTCCGCGGAATCTATCGGTTGAACGGGTTGAACGGGTTGCGGGCCTGCAGCCCGGGGACGGCTAGGGCAGGACGGAGCGGTAAACGTCGAGGGTGGCCTGGGCAATTCTGTCCCAGGAGAACTCCATCGTCGCCCGGCGCCGTCCGGCCTCTCCCATTTCACGGGCACGGGCCGGATCCGTCACGACGGCGGTGAGGGCTGCCGCGAAGTCACGGACGAAGACCTCCGGGTCCAGCGGCGTTCCGGTGCCGTCGCCGAGCTGCTCCAGCGGAACGAGCAGCCCGGTCACCCCATCCTCGACGACTTCCGGAATGCCGCCCGTGGCGCTGGCCACGACGGCGGTGCCGCAGGCCATCGCTTCCAGGTTCACGATGCCGAGGGGTTCGTAAATAGAGGGACAGGCAAAAACTGTTGCTGCCGTGAGCACCTTGATGAGCTCTTCCCTCGGCAGCATCCGTTCGATGACAACGACACCTCGCCGGGTCCGGCTCAATTCAGTGATCAGCCCGGCTGTCTCCGCGGCAAGTTCAGGGGTGTCGGCGGCACCCAGGCACAGGACTACCTGCACCTCCGGCGGGAGCAGGGCCGCGGCGCGCAGCAGGAATGGAACCCCCTTCTGCCGGGTGTTGCGCCCAACAAACACCACGCTGGGCACATCGGGATCAATACCCAGGGCCCTGACGCCGTCCGGATCCTCGTCTGGATGCCAGGCAGCCGTGTCGATGCCGTTGTGGACCACCCGGACCTTGCCGGGGGTGACCTCCGGATAGGCGCGGAGGATGTCCCGGCGCATGCCTTCGGAGACCGCAATGATGGCGGACGCGGCGTCATACGCGGTTTTCTCCACCCAAGAGGACAGCGCATAGCCGCCGCCGAGCTGCTCGGCCTTCCACGGCCGCAACGGTTCCAGGCTGTGGGCGCTGAGTACGTGGGGCACACCGTAGAGCAGGGAGCCCAGATGCCCGGCCATATTCGCGTACCAGGTGTGCGAGTGGATGAGGTCCGCGCCGGCAAGATCCTGGAGCATGCCAAGGTCGGTGCCGAGGGTCTGGACCGCCGGATTCGCCGCTCCGAGTTCCGCCGGCACTTCGTAGGCCTGCACTCTGGCGCCGTGAAAATCCGGCTTCCGCGGCGTCCCGAAGCAGCGAACCCGCAGGTCAACGTGCTCTGCCAGCACGCGGCTAAGTTCGGCAACATGCACCCCTGCGCCCCCATAGATCTCGGGCGGGAATTCCTTGGAAACGATATCTACTCGCACGAGACCAACGTAGTGCACGTCCCTTCAGTGATCTAGTGTGTTGGGCAGCAGGCTTACCTGTCCGTCACTGCACCAACAGATTCCCTGCGGGGAGAAGTCAGGAGTAGGCAATATGGCACCCAAGAAAGTCCTGGCCGTCGTCCTCGCCGGGGGCGAGGGGAAGCGGCTGATGCCGCTCACTGCTGACCGGGCCAAACCCGCGGTGCCATTTGCCGGTAAATACCGGCTGATCGATTTTGCCCTGTCCAACCTGGTCAACTCCGGCTACCTGCAGATTGTGGTGCTCACACAGTACAAGTCGCACAGCCTGGACCGGCACATTTCCGAGACCTGGCGGCTCTCCACACAGCTGCAGAACTACGTGGCCTCAGTCCCCGCCCAGCAGCGGGTCGGCAAAAGCTGGTTCCTGGGCAGTGCGAACGCACTCTTCCAGTCGATGAACCTGATCGACGACGCGCGGCCGGACATCGTCGTCGTGATTGGTGCCGACCACGTTTACCGGATGGACTTCTCGCAGATGGTCCAGGCGCACATCGACTCCGGAGCTCCGTGCAGCGTCGCGGCTGTCCGGCAGCCGCTCTCGATGGCCGACCAGTTCGGTGTCATCGAGACCAATCCCGCGGTCCCGGGACGGATTGCGGCGTTTGTGGAGAAGCCCACAAGCACACCGGGCCTGCCGGATGATCCGGAAAGCTTCCTGGCCTCGATGGGCAACTACGTCTTCACCACCGATGCGCTGGTGGAGGCCCTGCGCGTCGACGCCGAGCGGCTGATCACCAAGCACGACATGGGCGGCGACATCATTCCGTACTTTGTGGAGCGCGGCGAAGCAGCCGTGTATGACTTCACGGAGAACGTCATCCCCGGCGCCACCGGCCGCGACCACCGGTACTGGCGGGACGTGGGGACACTGGATTCCTACTACGACGCCCACATGGACCTGATCTCCCCGCTGCCGGCGTTCAACCTCTACAACCTGCAGTGGCCCATCTATACCCGCCAGAGCATCTCCCCGCCGGCGAAGTTCGTCCGCGGACCCGCCGATGAGCCGGGCATGGCCGTGGACTCGATTGTGTCCAACGGCGCACTGATTTCCGGCGGCAGCGTCAGCGGCTCCGTACTGGCCCACGATGTCTACGTCGATGCCAAGTCCACGGTGAGCGACAGCGTCATCATGGACGGCGTCCACATCGGTGAACGCTCAATCGTCCGGCGCGCCATCATAGACAAGTTCGTGCAGGTCCCGCCCGGGGCGACGGTGGGCGTCGATCGGGAACTGGACCTGGCCCGGGGATACACGGTGACGGCATCGGGCCTTACCGTGCTGAGCAAGGGCCAGACCGTTCGGGCCGACTAGCGGCGGAGGTTCCTGCGGCAGGCTTCGCAGCAGAAGGGCTTGGCGGTGACTTGGCGGTGAAAGGGCTTTAACGGGCTGCGGCCCGGTTCGCGGTAGAGTCGAGAGGCATTAGTTTGCCTCCGCCGTGTACACCGCCGGCGGACCCACACCGCAGAAACGACTCCATGAGCAGCACTGACCTGAGCCCTGAAGACCTCGAGGCCTGTCTTCGGGTCCTGTCCCAGATCCATGTCCTCGACGAAGAACATCCGGACCACGTTGCCGTCCGCCGGGCCACCGCCAAGATGTTCAAGGCGGTCAAAAAACACCGCAAGGTCTCCAAACGGGAGGCCGTCGCCGAGGCTGACCGCGCCGTCGTCGCCCGGACCGCTACCGGAGCGCCGGACCGGATCGACGACGAAACCCGCGGCGCGCAGCTGCGCAGCTCCGCTCACGGCCCCTCGGCCGGCACTCTGCTTAAACCGCGCAACTGCTACATCTGCAAGCAGCCCTACACCCTTGTGGACTCCTTCTATCATCAGCTGTGCCCGGAATGTGCGGCCTTCAGCCACGCCAAGCGGGATGCGCGCACGGACCTTTCCGGCAAGCGCGCGCTTCTAACCGGCGGCCGGGCCAAGATCGGGATGTACATCGCGCTGCGGCTGCTCCGCGACGGTGCGCACACCACCGTCACCACCCGGTTCCCCAAGGATGCCGCCCGCCGCTTCGCGGCCATGGAGGACTCCGCAGACTGGCTGCACCGGCTGAAGATCGTGGGCATCGACCTCCGCGACCCGGCCCAGGTGATTTCGCTGGCCGACGCCGTAGCAGCTGACGGTCCCCTCGACATCCTGATCAACAACGCCGCCCAGACCGTGCGCCGTACCTCCAACGCCTACCAGCCACTAATGGACGCCGAGCTGGAAGAACTGCCGGCAGGCCGGCCTATGCCGGAACTGGTTACCTTCGGCAACACCTACAACGCGCACCCAACCGCACTGGCTGGTTCAGTTGCCTCACATCCGGTACTGGCCGGTGACGCCATCACGTCCCTCGCCCTGACCGCCGGATCCTCCTCGCTGGCGAAGCTGGACGCGGGAACCGCGATCGACGCGGGTGGCCTGGTCCCGGACACAGCGCCGATTAACAGCTGGACCCAGGTGGTGGACCAGGTGGAACCGCTGGAAATGCTCGAAGTGCAGCTGTGCAACGTCACTGCCCCGTTCCTTCTGGTCAACCGGTTGCGGCCGTCGATGGCCGCTTCCCCGGCACGGCGGAAGTACATCGTGAATGTTTCGGCGATGGAAGGCCAGTTCGGCCGCCGCTACAAGGGGCCCGGCCATCCGCATACCAACATGGCCAAGGCCTCGCTGAACATGCTCACGCGCACCAGTGCGGCGGAGATGCTTGAGACGGACGGGATTCTGATGACCGCCGTCGACACCGGCTGGATCACGGACGAACGGCCGCACCCAACCAAGGTGCGGCTCGCCGAGGAAGGATTCCACGCACCGCTGGACCTCGTCGACGGAGCGGCCCGGGTCTACGATCCGATCGTGATGGGCGAAGCGGGCGAGGACCAGCACGGAGTCTTCCTCAAGGACTACCGGCCTTCTCCCTGGTAAGCAGCCGCCGGCGCAGCGCGCCGATGGCCTTGCTGAGTTCGGAAACCACCACGATGCTGGCGGCCACCCCGATGCAGAGCAGCCACTGATCGGCGGTGAGCGGGACGGTATCGAACAATGCCTCGAACACGCCGAGCTGGACCACCAGGAACTGCAGTACAACAACGGCGCCCAGCGCCAGCCAGATGGTCCGGTTCGTGAACGTCTGCAGGGAGAACAGTGTTCTGTCACTGCGGACGTTGAGCAGGTTGAAGACCTGGTAGAAAACGAAGGTTGTAAACGCCATGGTGGTGGCGAAATTTGCACTCGCTGCCGCACTGTCCGGGAACATTGCCGGGGCCGTCAACAGGACCCAGCAGGTTCCGGCGGCCATCACCAGGCCCGAAACCAGGAGGCCGGCCAGCCGCTTTCCGGGCAGCAGGGGTTCACGGGGTTTCCGCGGCGGCTGCTGCATAACCTTGGGGTCGGTGGCGTCCACCCCGAGTGCCAGGGCCGGCGGCCCGTCCATGATGAGGTTGACCCACAGGATCTGGATCGCCGTAAACGGTGCTCCGCCGGCGAAACCAAAGGTGGCCGCGGCCAGGAAGATCAGGACGAAGCCCCAGGCCGTGGTCAGCTGGAACCGGACGAACTTGAGGATGTTGGCGTAAATCCCGCGTCCCTCTTTGACGGCGGCGACGATCGTGGCGAAGTTGTCATCGGTCAGGATCATCCGGGCGGCGCCCTTGGATACATCGGTGCCGGTGATGCCCATCGCGATCCCGATGTCTGCGCGCTTCAGTGCGGGGGCGTCGTTCACGCCGTCGCCCGTCATCGCCACCACGTCACCGTTCGCCTGGAGGGCCTCGACCACCCGGAGTTTATGCTCCGGTGAGACGCGCGCGAGCACCCCATACTCCGGTGCCCGCTCCTGCAGTTCCCCGGCACTGAAGCGGTCCAGTTCCGCGCCTGCCACCGCGCTCCCGGTGATCCCCAGGTCCTTGGCGATTGCCGACGCCGTGATGAGGTGGTCGCCGGTGATCATATGCACCCTGATGCCGGCGGCATGGGCCACCGCGATGGCCTCCCGTGCCTCGCTGCGCGGCGGGTCCATGATGCCGACGATGGCGAACAGGACCAGGCCAGCGGCAGCTTCCTTGAGTCCTCCCGCAGTCTCCGGCAGCGGCCCGGCCAGCCGCCGTCCGGCCACGGCCATGGTCCGCAGGCCGGAATCCGCCAGGGCGGCGACTTCACCGGCCAGCCGCTGACGGTCCGCCTCCTCCATCGGCTGGAGGCCGTCCGGGCCGGCGAACTCAGAACAGAGCTCCAGTACCACTCCCGGGGCGCCCTTGACGTTGCAGTACGCCGGTTCCCGGTTATCGCGGTCAGCGTTGAAAGTCGCCATGTACTTGTACTCGGAGTCAAAGGGAATTTCGGCCACACGGGGATGCTCGGCCCGCGCTCCGGCGGGATCCACGCCCGCTTTCTCTGCCAGTACCACCAGCGCGCCCTCCGTCGGGTCGCCGGTTAGCACACCGTCCGCCACTGACGCGTCATTGCACAGGGCCATCACCAGGTAGGCCTCGGTCAGGGCAGGAACCGGACGCCCGTCCGGGCTGAGGATCTTGCCGTCCACCCCGTAACCAGTCCCGGTGACCCGGAACTGCCGCCCGGTCGGTGAGACGATCCGGCGGGCGGTCATTTCATTCAGTGTGAGGGTCCCGGTTTTGTCCGTGCAGATCTGGGACGTACCACCCAGGGTTTCCACAGCGGAGAGCTGCTTGATGATCGCACCGCGGGCCGCGAGCCGGGAAGCTCCCATCGCCAGGGTGAAGGCGACGACGGCGGTGAGCCCTTCCGGAATGGTGGCAACGGCCAGCGACACCGAGGTCAGCAGCAGGCTGTTCAGGTCTTCTCCGCGGAACAGGCCGAGGATAAAGACCAGCGCAACAACACCAAGCGCGATCCACGTGAGCAGGGCGGCCAGTTGGTCGATACTGCGCTGGAGGGTAGTTTTTTCCTCCGCCGTGCTGCCGAGCAGGTGGGCAATCCGGCCCATTTGGGTGTTCATCCCGGTGCCGGTAACCACCATCACGGCACGTCCGCGGCTGATATCGGTGCCCATGTAGAGCATGCCGCTCCGGTCCGCCACGGGAACGTCCGCGGCCTGGAGGGAAGCCGCGTCCTTGTTCACCGGCTGGGACTCACCGGTCAGGGCAGCCTCGGCGGCTTGGAGCCGGACAGCTTCAAGGAGCCTGCCGTCAGCCGGTACCGAGTCCCCGGCCTCCAGCAGCACAATGTCTCCGGGCACCAGGCCGGTGCGCGGGACAGAAACCGTCCTGCCGCCGCGGCGGACACGGGCAGTTCCGACATCGGTACGGCGCAGCGCCTCCAGGCTGTTTTCCGCCCGCCGTTCTTGGACGTAGTTAAGGCTGGTGTTGAGGATGATCACCGCCAGGATAACGATCGGCGTCTCAAGATCTCCGGAAACAACGGCGCTAAGAATGGCGGCACCAATAAGAACCAGGATCAGGCGGTCGGCCAACAGGGCCAGGATCTTGCGCCAGGCCGGCACGGCAGGAGCCCCTTCGAGCTGGTTCGCCCCATACGCTGACAAGCGTTCCTCGACCTGCTGCTCGCCCAGCCCGGCTTCCGGGGAGCTGTCCAGCGCCGCAGCTGCTGCAGGCCCGCTTACGGTCCACGGTAGAGGGCCCTGTGTCTCCGGTGTGGGCGGATTGCCCGGTGGCCGGCCTGAAAGAGGGTTGCTGCCATGCTGCATGGTGCTGCCCCTGTGGTGCCCTGGTGCCGGGCGTGGAGGATGGTTCGGCCAGTCTATCAACGGGAATTGGGGCTGGTAATGGGCGGGCGCGGAGTTGGACCGCCCTGCCCGGGTGGTGGATTCTGGACTGATGCCATCAACGTCTTCCGTCCCGAAGTTCCTTCCCGGACTTGCGGCAGCTGCCGGCGCCGTAGTGCTCTGCCTCGCCCTGCACGCGCTGCTTCCGGCTGTTCCCGTCCTCACGGCGGCCGTGGTCTTGGGACTGCTGACGGGAAACCTGCCCGGGACGGCTCCGCTGGTGGCAGGAAGCTGGCGGCCGGGCCTGGCGTTGGCCGCCAAGAAGTTTCTCCGCCTGGGGCTCGTGCTGCTGGGCTTGAAGGTGTCCCTGGTAGACATCGCCGGCCTGGGCTGGCTGGCGGTGGTGCTCATTATCGCGCTCGTCGGATTTTCGTTCGCCGTGACCTACCTGATCTGCCGCGCGTTCCGGCTGCCTGGCCAGGAACCGGTCCTGATCGCCGCGGGTTTCTCGATCTGCGGTGTCTCCGCGATCGGCGCCGTCTCCGCGGCCCGGCAGATCCGGCAGGAGCAGACGGCGGTCCCGGTCGCAATGGTCACCATGTTCGGGACCCTCGCCATCGGCCTCCTGCCGCTCCTGTCCTCAGCTCTTGGCCTGTCCCCCGAAGTCTTCGGCTTCCTCGCCGGCGCTGCGGTCCACGACGTCGGGCAGGTGGTGGCAACAGCACAGACGGCCGGCACGGCGGCCCTGGCCCTTGCCGTCGTCGTGAAACTGGTCCGCGTACTGATGCTGGCACCCGTCAGTGCGCTGGCCGGCCTCCATCACCGCCGGACTGCCGGCACCGAGGGCAAAATGCCTCCCCTCATCCCGCTGTTCGTCGCGGGCTTCCTGGCCGCCGTCCTGCTGCGGACCACGGGAATCCTGCCCGAACCGTTCCTGGAAGTGGCCGCCACGCTGCAGGACCTTCTGTTTGCCGCCGCGCTCTTTGGGCTGGGGGCTTCGGTTAACGTCCGCAGCCTGGTCCGGGCCGGGGGGCCGGCTGCAGCGGCCTCGCTTGTGTCCTGGGTGATTATCCTCGCGGCGTCGCTCCTGCTGGCCGTGCTGCTGGTTCCCGCGGGCTGACACGCTTGTCTTCCCGTTTCGGCCGCGGCTAGGATCTGGCTCACTCAGGGCCGGGTATTTAGTGCCCGCCGGCGGCAGGGGGACAATATGACGGCGGTCCGCCCTCGAACGCGCCGCAGCGCCGGTCCCGCGACGACCCTCCGGCAGGCCGGCTTGCTGCCCCGGATCGCCGGGCTGGTGTGGTGTGGTCTCATCTTGTGGCTGCTCTGCTCAAACCTTGTGCTGCCGTCCTTCGGAATCTCCCGGTATGAGACGTGGGCGGCCGTGCTTTGCGGTGTGGGAGTCCTCGGACTCGCCGTGGCCGTTCCCTGGCTGCTGGCGAGGATAGATGCGGTCCTCTCCGGACTGCGGTGGCTCCGGATCCTCCTCTCGGTCCTGGGCTGGTCAGCCCTCTTCGCCGGTCAGGCCCGCGTGGCAGATGCAGTCCGGCTCCCACCGGACTGGGATGCGGCTCCGGTGTACTTTTCCGCGCTGGCGCTGGCGGACCAATCGCCGGGCGACGTGGACGTGAGCTACTTCCAGATCAACCCCAATAACGTGCTGCTGATGCTCCTGCTGAGCAGATTCCTGGAAACGGCTCAGGCCATGGGATCTACTGACCTGCGCCAGTCGGCTGCCTACCTCAACGCGGCTGTCCTCTTCTGCGGCATGCTGCTGACGTATGCTGCGGGCGCGCTTCTTGGCGGCAGGCCGGCCGCAAGGCTCACCTTGGTTCCTTCGGTTCTCCTCATCCTGCTTTCCCCCTGGCTTCCCGTTTTTTACTCGGACACGGCCGGGCTGCTGTTTCCGATCCTCATTTTCTGTCTCCTCGCCTTGGCGCTGAGATGCCGCTGGCCGGTGCGGGTTCTCCTCTGGGCAGTGGCGGGAGTTGCTGCGGCCGTGGGATACGGCATCAAACCAACGGTCCTTATCTGCCTGGTGGCCGCAGGGCTGGTGGTGCTGTTCTCGCTCCGGCGAGAAGAATGGCGCAAGGACGCTGCGGCTGCACTCCTTGCCGTGGTCGTGGCAGGGGGATCGTTTGCCGGCACGCATGCCGCGGTCCAGGCCTGGGGAAACTCAGTCGTCTTCTCCGATGATCCTGCCGCCGCCGAGCAGCTGGCCATCCCTCCAACGCATTTCCTGAAGGTTGGGGCCCAACAGTATCCAGGGCCCAACGGAGACTACTACGGTGCCTACAACGAGGCGGACCGCCAATCCACGGTTTCGATCGAGGATCCCGAGGAACGTTTCGACGCCGGCCTGGAGGCATACCGTGAGCGTGTGGAAGCCATGGGGGCCGCTGGCTATGCGGGGTTCCTGAATGCAAAGCTGCGCTGGATCAGCGGCGACGGATCGTTCTTCAGCTGGGGCGAAGGACGGATGACGGCGGATGCGTTCCTGGCCACGGATGCGCTCAGCAGAAGCGTCCAGGACTTCTACGGCCCGGGACGGCCGGGCTTTGTGGTCCTCATGTCCCTCTGGCAGGGAACGTGGTTCCTGGTGCTGGCACTCTGCGCGGTGCCCCTCTTCCTCCGTGATCCGCGACTGGAAGCCGTTGGCCCAGTTCTTGCCCGGGTGAGTCTCCTGGGGCTGTTGATCTTCCTGATGTTCTCTGAGGGCCGGGCCCGTTTCCTTTATCTTTACGTCCCCTATTTCATCGTTCTGGGAGCGGTCTCGCTCCAGTGCCTACTCGGGTGGGCGGGCCGGCGGAGAAGCGTTCGCCGGGCGGGGCAGTCTGTGGAAGCTGGGGCCAAGGTGGTTGAATGGACGGGTGTCGAACCAAAACCTGAGCCGCGAAGAAGCAGCTGACCGTTCCCGCCTGCTGACCGTAGATTCCTATGACGTTGACCTGGATCTGGGCAATGCCGCCGATCCGGCGGCCACGGGGTTCCGTTCCCGCAGCACCATCCGGTTTTCCTGCTCCGAGGCGGGTGCCTCCACGTTCCTGGACTTCATCCACGGAGGTGTGGACGCCGTCGTTGTGAACGGGATGTCCTACGACCCGGCGGAAACCGTGGTGGGGTCCCGGATCCAACTGCACAACCTTCAGGCCGGAGCCAACACGGTGTCCATCCAGGGCACCGCCCTGTACAGCCGCAGCGGTGAGGGCCTGCACCGGTTCAGCGATCCGGCCGACGGCCGGACTTACCTCTACACACAGTACGAACCGGCCGACGCCCGCCGGGTCTTCGCGAACTTCGAACAGCCGGACTTGAAGGCATCCTTCACCTTCCACGTCAATGCTCCGTCGGACTGGGAGGTCGCCTCCAACGGCGTCGAAGCCGCCCGCACGCCGCTGGAGGACGGGTCACTGAGCCGGTGGGACTTCTCCCCCACGCAGCGAATCTCCACCTACATCACCACGGTGCTGGCCGGACCGTACTTCAAGGCCTCGGACAGCTGGTCCATGGGCCTGTCCAACGGGACGGAGCTGGTGGTCCCGCTGGGAGCCTACTGCCGGGCATCACTGGCGGAGTTCTTCGATCCGGAGAGCATCTTCGACACGACCAAGCGCGGCCTGGACTACTTCCACCAGCTCTTCGCCCACCCCTACCCATTCGGCAAGTACGACCAGGCGTTTGTGCCCGAATACAACCTGGGGGCCATGGAGAACCCGGGGCTGGTGACCTTCACGGAGGCGTATGTCTTCCGGGCCAAGGCAACCGAGGCGCAGTACGAAGCCCGCGCCAACACCATCATGCATGAGATGGCGCACATGTGGTTCGGCGACCTGGTGACCATGCGCTGGTGGGACGATCTCTGGCTGAAAGAGTCTTTCGCGGACTACATGGGCGCACTGGCCGTCGACGAGGCCACAGACTGGACGAACTCCTGGGTCAGCTTCGCCAACCGGAGGAAGGCCTGGGCCTACGTCCAGGACCAGCTTCCCACCACCCACCCGATCGTGGCCGACATTCCGAACCTCGAAGCCGCCAAGCAGAACTTCGATGGAATCACTTACGCCAAGGGAGCCTCCGTCCTCAAGCAGCTGGTCGCGTACGTCGGCTTCGAGGCGTTCATCAACGCCGCCCGGACCTACTTCGCCCGGCATGCCTACGGCAACACGACTCTTGACGACTTCCTCGAAGTCCTAGGCGAGGCATCCGGGCGGGACATGCGGCAGTGGTCGCAGCTGTGGCTCCAAACGGCAGGTGTGCCGGTCCTGGAGATCGACGCCGTCACGGCGCCCGACGGAACCTGGGAGACCGTCACGGTTCTCCAGGATGCGCCGGATCCGGTGAGCGGCGAACAGGTGCCGCGGCCGCACCGCCTGCGGCTGGGCTTGTACGACTTCACCCCGGAAGGGTCGCTTGAACGCACCGGCAGTGTGGAGCTCGACGTCGCCGGGCGGCGCACGCCGGTGACGGAACTGGAGGGCCTGAACCGTCCTGCCCTCCTGCTCCCCAACGACGGAGACCTCACCTATGCCAAGATCCGGTTTGATCCGGTGTCCCTCGCGACCCTGCTGAACAGCCTTCCGCGGCTTCGTGATCCCCTGGCGCGTGCCATCTGCCTGTCAGTGCTGTGGAACAGCGTGCGTGACGGCGTTTTGTCAGCCCACGACTACGTCCGGCTAATCATCCGCACCGCACCCACGGAAACCGGCGCAGGGGTTCTGCAGGCACTGCTGGAAAACGCGCGCTTTGCCGTGGAGCGGTACGCCCCGCAGGAAATCCGCGGTGAGCTGCGTGCACAGCTTTTTGCCGCCGTCGCCGCCCAGCTGGCCGACGCCGTGCCGGGAAGCGACCTCCAGCTCATCTGGGCGCGGGCCGCTGCTGCCCTCGGACGGCGCAGCTCCAGCCATGAGTCCCTGCTGCGCGGCCTTCTCTCCGGTGAGGTTTCCTACCCGGGCCTCACCGTTGACACTGACCTGCGCTGGAAGCTGTGGCAGGCACTCGCTGGGACCGGATCGGCCGGGACAGCGGAGCTCGAGGCCGAACTCGGGAACGACAACACGGCGGCCGGACGGGTGGGCTACACCGTGGCCGCCGCGGCGCTGCCCGATCCAGCGGTGAAGGCAGACGCCTGGCGAACAGCCGTTCACACGAAGGAACTCTCCAACGAATTGCTTTCAGCCACCATCGAAGGCTTCAGCATTGGCGGTCATGACCTTCTGGATCCCTTCATCAGTGACTACTTCGCGTCGCTGACCGGGGTGTGGGCCAGCCGGAGCATTGAGCTGGCTTCACGTGTGGTCGCCGGGCTCTACCCGGCGGCGCAGGACCTGCCGCCGCACATGGTTCCTGCCGACCATCCGGTGCTGGAACTGGGCCAGGAATGGCTGGAGACCAATCCGGGGGCTCCTGCGGCGCTGCGCAGGATCATCCTCGAGCAGCAGGACCACCTGCTGAGGTCCCTCAAGGCACAGGCTGCAGCACGATAGGTCTCGGGACCAGGCCTACGGGCGCTTGGCAACGCTGAGCAGAAAGGCAGAGTCCTCAAGGGCGGTCACGGAATGCCGGGCCTGCGGAACGATCAGCAGGTCTCCGGCCGATCCTTCCCAGGATGTGCCCTCTGAACTCAGGCTGAGCCGGCCCTTGAGGACCATCACGGTCGCCTCGCCCGGATTTTCATGTTCATCAAGGATGAAGCCGGAAGCCAGGGCGATGACCGTCTGCCGGAGAATGTGCTCGTGCCCCCCGTACACAGTGGCCGAGCTTCTCCCGGAGGAAGCCTGCCGGGCCGTCTCCAAATGGTTCCTGACCAGCGCCGTCAATGACTTCTTTTCCATGCAGCGAAGTCTAAGGGCAGGCCGCGGCCAGCGGTAGCCGTGGCTACGGCACCCGGTTGATCCAGTCTGAAGTGTCGAATTTTTCGACGACCTTCGTTTGGGCCCGCTCCATTTCCGTGTCCGTGATGCCGGCCTCTTTGGCTCCATAGCGTTCCGCGAAGGTCGCCATCATTGTCCGGATGATCTCTTCCCGGCTGAGCCCGGTCTGCCGGCGCAGCGGGTCGACCCGTTTCTTGGCACTCCGGGTGCCCTTGTCGGAGAGTTTCTCCTTGCCGATCCGCAGTACATCGACCATCTTGTCGGCATCGATGTCATAGGACATGGTGACGTGGTGCAGCATTCCGCCGGAGCTAAGACGCTTCTGCGCTGCCCCGCCGATCTTTCCCTGGTCTGTGGCAATGTCATTGAGCGGCTGGTACCAGGCCTTGATGCCAAGGCGTTCGAGGGATTCCATGACCCAGGCATCCAGGAACGGATAGGAGTCAGCGAAGCTGAGGCCGTCCACCAGGGACTGCGGGATGTAGAGCGAATAGGTGATGGCGTTGCCGTGTTCCATGAACATCGCCCCGCCGCCGCTGATGCGGCGGACCACTGTCACGCCGTGGCGCTTGGCGCCGTCGGGATCGACTTCGTTGCGCAGGGACTGGAAACTGCCGATCACCACCGAGGGTGTCTCCCACTCCCAGAAGCGCAGGGTGGGGTTGCGCCGGCCGGCACCAACCTCTTCGGCCAGGACCTCGTCCATGGCCACGTGCATGTGGGTGGAGAGCGCCGTGGGAGGGATGATCTCCCATTCATGGTCCGACCAGCTGGTGGCCTTCGCCAGGGCGCGGCGTACGGTGATCGCCACGGCCTCCGGGGAGAACCCGAACAGCACTGCATCGGGGCTCAGGCGCGCCCGGATGGCGGTGCTGATCTGCTCGGCAGTACTGTCAGCCGGCAGCCCGTTCAGGGCAGCATTGATCTCCTCAAGGGCGCTGTCCGGTTCCAGGAAGAAGTCTCCGCTGAGCGAGACCGAGGCCAAGGCTCCGTCGCGGACCTGCAGGTCCACTACGACCAGCTTTCCGCCCGGCACCTTGTATTCCCCATGGCGGCTGTCGTGTTCTTCCCTCATTCTTACCCCTCTTGGACAGAGCGTCCGGACTGCTTTGACGAAATGAAAGGTCCGCCCGGACAATGCCGGACGGACCTTCCAATATTAGGCTGAAGCCTTCGAAGCGTAATGCTACTTCTTGCCGCCGAAGCCCTTGAAGCGTGCGTTGAAGCGCTCGACGCGGCCAGCGGAGTCCATGATGCGCTGCTTGCCCGTGTAGAACGGGTGCGATGCGGAGGAGATTTCCACCTCGATGAGCGGGTAGGTGTTGCCGTCTTCCCACTCAATCGTCTTGGTGGCCGTGGCCGTGGAGTTGGTCAGGAACGCGGTGTCGGACGCGAGGTCGCGGAAGACTACCGGGGCGTACTTGGGGTGGATATCAGACTTCACAGTAATACCTTCTTTAGGTGGCTGGATTTTGCCAGGCACAATGGGTTTCAAAAGCTTTGACGGCCAATTGGCCAACACTCAATCTTAGCGCAAAGAGGCCATTGACCGTAAACACGCCGCTCCCAGCCTAACGCCGGACGCTGCCGCTGCCCCAATCAGTCACCACTGCCCGGATCGAGGTAGCCATGCCGCGCGTGGTTCCGGAGTAGTCGATGAGCAGCGGCCGGTAGAGATCATCAAGCATCAGCACAACAGCCCCGGTGAACTCCCCCGGCTCGGTTGACTCGATGACGGCAGTGAGCTTTGTTGCCGGAACGCCGTTGAAATCGGCTTCGTAGTCAACAACGGCAGGCCGCGCGGATTCCAGCAGGCCGCGCAGGCGCTCCGGGTTGCCGGTGATCTCCGCGGCGTCGACGAGGACGGCGGCATAGGCTTCCTCCGGAGTTCCGTCCGCGTTGGCAGCCACCGCCACATCGCCTGTACGGAGGATGCGGCTGTCTCCGTCGATGGTGATTTCCAGCCCGGCGTCCGGGCTGCGCAGTTCCATGCTGAAGCCGGGAGCGGTGCGGAAATCCATGCTGTAGGTGTCCGGCGGCAGCCAACTGGCCATCGTCGTGACGCTTTGCCTGGCCCCTTGGCCGGCGACCATCGCCGCGGAGACGCAGGCACCGGCGTCGGCTGCCGGGAACGGGGCGGTGTCCCGGCGGAGCAGCCACTGGCACTCAGCCTGTACCTGCCCTGCCATTCCGGCCTGCGATCCGCTGACGCCAACCTGCAGGGGTGGAGGCGCCGGCGGCTCGGGTTCGGGCTCCGGGATGGGTGCCGGAATCTCCTGGGGCGCCGGCGTCCCGGTCGCTGAGGGACTCTGCGTTGCCTGCCGGGACTCCAGCTGCTCGGCCGTCGGCCCGCAGGCAGCGGCCACCGGCAGCAGCGCGGCCGCCAGGCACAGGACAGCGGTCCGCTGCAGGAACGGCGGGACGGCTCTGACCATCGAAAGGACCCCGGTATCAGTGGATGTGCATCATGCACGGCCCAGTGTTGCACCGGCTGCTCCGGAAGATAAGGGTACGGAGACGCTAAAAAACGCGGCACTCCCAAAAAGCGACGGCGCTGGCCGCGGCTACATTCAGGGAATCCACTCCCCCTTGCATCGGAATGCGGACCGTCACATCGACTTCCGCCAGCGTGCCGCGGGAGAGTCCGTCGCCTTCGGTCCCGAGGACCAGGGCCAGCCGCTCGTGCTGCCGGGCACCAAGTTCCTGCAGGGTCAGGGAATCCTCTTCCAAGGCCAATGCCGCAGTGGTGAACCCTGCCGAGCGCAGGTCGGCGAGGGCCCCTGGCCAGTCCTGCAGCCGAAGCCACGGCACTTGGAAAACGGTGCCCATGCTCACCCGGATGGCCCGGCGGTAGAGCGGATCAGCGCATTGCGGGCTGACCAGCACTGCGTCAACACCAAGCGCGGCCGCGGAGCGGAAAATAGCGCCGATGTTGGTGTGGTCCACGATGTCTTCAAGAATGGCGATGCGTCGGGCGGCAGCCAGGACAGGTGCGAGTTCCAGCGGTGCCGGCCGCTGCATCGCCGCCAGCGCCCCGCGGTGGAGATGGAAGCCGGTGATTTCCTCCAGGATGGCCGGTGTCCCGATGTAGGCAGGGACCTCCGGGAAGCGGTCGAGGATGTCCTGCAGGTCCGGAAGCCACTTATCGGCCAGGAAGAAGGAACGGGGCCGGTGGCCGGCGTCGATGGCGCGCCGCAGGACCTTCGAAGACTCGGCGATATACATGCCCTCGGCAGGCTCCCGGAGCCTGCGCAGCGACGTGTCCGTGAGCCTGGTGTAGTCGGAGACGGCCGGATCGTCAGCGGACTCCAGGCGGTAAAGACTCATCCGAAGACCATGAACCAGAGGGCCACGAGGCCGAGGACGACGATCACCGAACGCAGGATCACCGGGGAGAGCCGGCGGCCGACTGCTGCGCCCACGAATCCACCGATCAGGGAGCTGACCGCGATCAGGGCAACAACAGGCCACACGATGCGGTCAAAGGCGAAGATCATGTAGGACACGGCGGCCACGACGTTCACGCCAAGGACCAGGATGTTCTTCATGGCGTTTGCGTTCTGCATGGTGCCGTGCAGGAAAATGCCCAGGATCCCGACCAGCAGGATCCCCTGGGCCGCCACGAAATACCCGCCGTAGACGCCTGCGAGGTAGATCAGGACGATCAGTGTCAGGGACGGGCGGGAAGCATCGGGCTCTTCACCCTGTTCCTGCGAACGGGCGGCACGGGCCCGGACCCAGGACTGCAGCTTCGGTTGAAAAATGACGAAGCACAGTGCCAGCACGATCAGGAACGGTGCCACCGTGCCGAACACCGATTCGGGTAGGTGGAGCAGCAGCCAGGCGCCGGTGATTCCGCCCAGGATGGACGCCGGCAGCAGCCGAAGCAGCGTGCTCTTAAGCCCTGCGAGTTCCCGCCGGTAGCCCCAGGAGCCGGCCATGTTGCCGGCCACCAGCCCCATGGCATTGCTGATGGTCGCGGTTACGGGGGCGTACCCGAGGGCAACCAGCACCGGAAAGGTGACCAGGGTCCCGGACCCGACGATTGCGTTGATGGTTCCGGCCCAGAGCCCGGCGAAGAAGATGAGGGCATCATGGAACAGCCCGGCGGAGGACAGCAGCATGCGGCGGTGGGATCCTAGCGCCGGGCGGTGGCCGTGTAGCGGCCGGAGCTGTCCCGCTGGACGGTGAGCGGCAGATCGAACGCGGTGCTCAGGTGCTCCTCGGTGAACACTTCTTCGATTGGTCCGGCGGCCACAACAGCTCCTTCACGGAGCAGCAGGGCATGGGTGAAGCCCTGCGGCACTTCCTCTACATGGTGGGTGACCAGGACCAGGGCCGGAGCATCGGGGTCGGAGGCCAGGGCCGCCAGGCGCTGCACGAGGTCTTCGCGGCCGGCAAGGTCCAAGCCGGCCGCAGGCTCATCGAGGAGCAGCAGCTCGGGGTCGGTCATCAGGGCGCGGGCGATCTGCACGCGCTTGCGCTCCCCTTCGCTGAGCGAAGCGAACGGGCGGTTGATGTAGGTGGACATTCCCCAGTCGTGCAGGAGGCGGAAAGCGCGGCGTTCATCGAGCTTGTCGTACTTCTCGCGCCACCGCCCGGTCATGCCGTAGGCGGCGGTGAGGACAACGTTCAGCACGGTTTCGTGCTCAGGAATCTGGTTGGCCAGGGCCGCTGAGGCCAGGCCAATCCGGGGGCGGAGTTCAAAGACATCCACGGCGCCGAGGACTTCTTCAAGGATCCCGGCCATTCCGCGGGTGGGATGGATCCGGCCGCCGGCGATCTGCAGCAGAGTGGTCTTCCCGGCCCCGTTCGGTCCCATGATGACCCAGCGTTCGCCTTCCCGGACCTGCCAGTCGACGCCGTCCAACAGGGTCGTCCCTCCCCTGACGACGCTTACCCCGGCAAATTCAAGAACATCACTCATAGCAGTAGACACTAGGCTAAAGAAAGGCGGGTTGGCGAAACGCTACGCCGCCGGGCCGCCCGGCCGTTCCATCGGCCGGCCAGCGGACCGTCCCCGCCTAAACCAGCACTGAACCACTACCCAGAACGGAACCCGCATGCCCCCCGAGAGTTTCCCGGAATACAGTGTCGTCAGCTACGGGCGGGAGCTCGCCGACGCCTACCTCGGCAGCGTCCAGCAGGCAGTGGTGGATCTTGGCGCGCGGATCCTGGAGCTCGAGAACGACGGCGGCGACGGGTATGTGGTCTCCAAGCTCTTCGTCTCTTACAGCGGCGGACTGGACGCTCTCCGCCAGGCCGTGGCCGCGGCGGCCGCTGCTGCCCTGGCGGGCGGTGCGGCTCCCGCG
>NZ_DALZXY010000013.1:0-53843 GCF_031988865.1 Arthrobacter sp. | reverse complement strand
AAAGCGGAACCGATCTGGCGGGCAGACTGCAGGCCGGTCTCGCGCATAACCGTGTTGTGGTCGCCTTCGACGTCGTAGATCAGGTGGCTCTCGACGTCGTCGATGCCGCAGTACGCGAAAATCCCGACGTCGAGCTGGGTGCGCATCGCCTCGGCGTAACCGTATTTGTTGTAGGTGCGTTCCTTCGATCCGCCGACGCCGATCAGCGTGGTCGGAATGCTGGGCAGGAGTGCGTTGAGCGGCTCTTTGCCCCGGTCTGCTGTCCCTGACCCATACTGGTAGGCCCACCCGCCGGTGAAGACCCGTTCGATCCAGCCCTTCATCAGTGCCGGCATGCTCCACCAGTAGACCGGGAACACGAACGCCAGGCGGTCGGCAGCCTCGACGCGGCGGTGCGCCTGCTCGATGCCGTCGGGGATCGGCCCGCCCCAGAAATGGGCATGGTCGGCCTCGGTGAACCTTGGATCGAAACCTTCCTGATGCAGATCGAGAATGTCGATCGAATGATCGTGTTGCCGGAAGGGCTCGTGAAACGCGTCCATCACGGCGGCGGGATAGCTCGCGGCGATCGGGTGGGAGAAGACGGTCAACAAATGCATTCTTAGCGGCTCTCTTTCGGGGTGTTGTCGTTTGGTGCGTGAGTGCTGCCGCGGCGGGCCAGGGACACCAGGGCCTCAGCTGCGGAGGCGGCAGCTCGAATCGCCCTGGTCCCGTGGTAGGACGAGGCCGAGACTGCGCCCTCGAACAGGACGAGGATCTGCTCCGCCAGCTCGTCGTCGTCCCTGCCCGTTTCGAGCCGGACGATGCGGCGGACCAGATCGTGCAGTTCTCGCCGATAGGTCGAGACGACCGAGGAAATACTGCTGTCCTCAGCGAGCCCCTCACCCTGCGCGCGCAGGAACAGGCACCCGCGGGCGCCTTCGGCCTCGGTCCAACTGGCAAGCGAGCTAAACAGGGCGGCAACGGTCTCGACGTCGAACGCGGTGAAGAACCTGGTGCGGCGGGTCTCCAGGACGACGGCGATGAGTCCGCTCTTGCTGCCCAGGTGCTTGTACAGGGTTCGGGAAGAAACGTTCGCGGCGGCCGTCAGCTGATCCATCCCGGCCGCGGTGAATCCACGGCGGTCGAAGACCCGTTCGGCGGCAGTGACTATGTCCGCTCGTGTTGTGCTCATCGGGCGACGGTACAACGTTCGTTTTACCTAGTCAAAGTCGTCGCTCCCGTGTGCCTTGCTGTTGATCAAAGCCGGAAAGTCGAGAAGGTCCGCTTCAACGTCTTAGCCGTTTAGCTCCGAGGATGACCAAACAGATGCTTGTGCTGGCTTCATGACCTCCCGGCGGCACCTCCCGTGTGACAGGGTCTGAGCGTGGCCTCCCTGCAGACTCTTAGCGATCCGGACCGGCGGACAGCCGCGCGGTGGGCCGTCTGCTGTGCCCAACATGTGCTCCCGCTCTTTGACGGTGACGCAATGTCGAAAGAGCAGGTGCTGGATGCCCTGGCCCGCGCGGGTGCTTACAGCCGTGGGGAAAGCTCCGCAGCCGAGGAGATCGGCAAACGCATGGCCGCCGTGAAAGCGGCGGGTGCCGCGGCGACTCCTGCAGGTGCTGCGGCCGCCCGATCGGTTGCACAGGCTGCAGCGGTCGCTCACATGGGGGCACATGCGCTGGGCGCGGCCGCCTATGCTGCTAAGGCCGTCGCGCTCGCAAACCCCGGCCGGCCGGAGAGGGTGCAGGAAGAGATCCGCTGGCAGCTGGAGCAGCTGACCCCTGAAGAGCGAGCAGTGCTTCGGCGTCTTCCCCCGCTTGGCGCCGACACCTCCGGACCCCTCGGCGCCGGCCTGCTCTCAAGCGGGATCCTGGGCACTGCCATCCGGGAAATCCAGATGCAGCTCAACCGGGTACAGCCCGGTTTGCAGGGGTAGAGACCAGGCGTTCCCGGAACCCCGGTCTGGAACGTCGTGGAAGCACGGGGTAACAGTTCCCGGGGCCGTCCTGCGGGGATGCCATTATTTAGGCTCGGGTTACGTTAAACCGGAAGGTTCCGTGAACTTTATGCTTCCTGCCTGTGACGATGCTCCCGGCTCGAGTTCAGGGTTGCCGCGACGGGGTCGCCTCACCCGTTATCGTGTCCCGGGCAGGTTAAACCCGGACGAGAAATTCGAGCACTGGCGCACGTGGTACGGCTCAGCCGTTGATTTACCCATGCGCCTGGAGAAAACCGACAACGTGGTGCGCCGCAGCTTTAATCCAACCGCGGTAAGCCTGAGCGGCTCGGGGTTCAGCCTTGTGGAACTCACTAATGAGCCGGTCGCCGGCTACTGGGACGGGGATACGCCTTCCGAAGAGATCCGGTTGGTGCATTTCAGAACTGCCTGCGCAGGGTTCACCTTCTCGGGCCGATCAGAAGCCGTTGTGCCAGGTGCGGTGAGGTTTATTGATCTTTCGTCTTCCGGTAGTTTCCACGCGCCAGCCGGACTCGGGGCGGTGCAGATAAATATAGACCGCGGGCTGCTGGGACTGGACGAAAAGTCCGTGCAGCGATTGCAGGCGCTGACAGATATTAGGTCAAACCCTGTGGTGAGATCTCTGATCGTTCCAGTGCTGTCGGGCTGGCAGCATCCGGACATGGATCAGGAAGTGGATCGCCTCCAGCCGGTCGTCCGATCAGTCATGGCGGCCTTGATCGGCTCGCTGTTCGACACACATACTGACGACGCCGACCTTCGAACGGCCCGCATCCTGACGATCAGGAAATTTATGCGGAAGAACGCCAGAAACCCAGCACTGGATGTGGACGCTGTTGTGGAGTACTCGCATCTTTCACGCCGCGCTCTCTACTACCTTTTCGAAGACGAAAAGTTACAGGTAAATGGCTACATTCGGGCGCTCAGGGCGCTGGAGGCGCTGGAGCTCCTCAGTGCCCCGAACCCGCGGAAGACCTCACATACGGCGATAGCTGAAGCGAGCGGATTTCGCAGCGCGGCAGCGATGCGGCGGGCTGTCGAAAGGGCCACGGGAGCCTCCCTGGCGGAAATACAGTCTGATCCTGAAGGACTGCGGTCGGCGACCCTGGTGCTCAGAAAATCGATCGGATTCTAAGGAACTCGCGAACCTCGATGATTCCGGTTGTGGTCCACGCCATTCGCAGTGCACGCGATGGTTATTTTGGCGCACAAGTCTGCACGAAATGGATGGCCTGCTCCTGTTTGGCGGGGTAGGAAGTCCGTAAAATTGATGCAGGCCGGCGGCGGGCTTCCCAGGTGGATACCCCCAAATTCCTGCCTGGTGAGTGTTGCCCCGTCGCCGGCCGGCCAGCGACAGCATCTTGGCTTCCAGAGGTCCGCCTTGTTTGTCTGGTTTCCCCAATTCAGCGATCAAATATGTCTCAAGGCTGCACGTGATCTCAACATACGAACCGAATGGCATCGAAGGCGAACGCCCAGCCTCTACCCAGTCCTGTCGGCCCGAGATCGAGCTCATGCCCAACGGTGTCCTTCTGGTTTGCTGGCCCCCGAATGCAACAATCGAAGTTCCAGAGGCACTGGCTGCCATTGCCCACCTCGAGCAGCTGGGCGGGAACGCGCCACGACCGGTACTGGTGGATATGTGCGGCATGCGTTATGCCAGCTCCGCGGCGCTGAATCGGTTTGCCCGAACCATTTCCGCTACCCGAATGGCCCTGGTCGGGACCTCTCCCGTTGAAAGAACCATCGTGCAGTTCTTTCAGGCTATCCATCGGCCGTCCTACCCGGTCGCATACTTCGCCCAGAACGCGGAGGCTCTGGAATGGCTCGCAGCTGTGGAAACTACCGGTTACTAACGCCGCCGTCGCAGTTCCCGCCAGGCACTCACGACCAGCCCCAGAGACCAGACGCTCCACATCCGCTCCACAGGTGAGCGGGAGACCGCATTCATGACTGTCCCTAAGACGCCGAGTGCAAGGCATCCGCGGAGGGCTGTCCGTCGTGCACCGGGGGAGGTGCGGGAAGACACGAGCGCCCCTGCGCCGGCAGCATAGACGATGGTGGCCACCGCACTGGTGACCCGCAGCGGAACCGGCAGCCTGCCCGGGTGCTGCCCGCCGAATGCGGCACGTCCCCACGGGGCGCCGGCGGCAAGGGAAGCTTGAAAGGCCGACAGGGTGGTGAGCAGCAGGGGAGCAGCGGGGCTGGTTCGCATGCGGTCATGCAAGCATCCCCCGGCGGTTCCGCAAGCCCTCCGTCCGCGGGATAGTTGGGGACCCAGTCCCGAGTCACATGGCTGGCTGGGCCTGTTCGATCTCGGTGGCCGTGCCGGAGACCCGGATGCCGCCGGCGGCGGGGATGTCCACGGTCAGGAGGCTGGGGCGGCCCACATGCCGGCCCTGATGGATAAGCACCCGCCCGGGAACCTCTACCAGACCCAGCTCGCGCAGGTAGGCCCCCACGGAAGCCGCGGCGGAACCGGTGGCCGGGTCCTCGGTAATGGCACCCACCGGGAAGAGGTTGCGCGCCTCAAACTCATTGGGGGAATGAACACGCAGAACGGTCACGGTACCTTTCCAATCCTGTTCATCCATCAGGCCGCGCACGGCGGCCGGAGCGAATGTGAAGCCGTCAAAGACCGCCGTCTCTGCCAGCACGAGAACTGGATGGGTGTTGCCGGCAAAGGACAGCTGCACCGGGTAGGCCTCGTGCAGGTCCGCAGGTGCCAGATCGAGCAGGCCGAGCAGCCGGTCCAGGACACCGGGATCCATGTGCGTGACCTTCGGCTCCACGCTGGTGAAGGAAGCCGTGATCCCGGCGGGCGAAGGGGACGTCGTAATAGGTACTTCGCCTGCGGCGGTCTCGAAGACAAAGTTGTCCGCGACGCCGCGTTCGGCCAACGCGACGGCGGTCGCCACGGTTGCATGACCGCAGAAGGGCACCTCCGCAACGGGTGAGAAATAGCGGACAGCGATCCGGCCCGGTTCCCCGACAGCGCCGGGACGCGTCACGAAAGCGCTTTCCGCATAACCGACCTCCGCCGCGATCCGCTGCATCTGATCTGTGGACAGCGACGATGCATCCAGCATCACCCCGGCAGGGTTGCCGCCGTTGGGCGTGGAAGCGAAGGCGGTCAGACGCAGGATCTCGGGTTTCATAGCGTCTATTCTCCCAGAAGGCGTCCCATTGCTGGATTTACCTGCCGGTACCAGGGCCGGTCAACCACAGGCCCGAGCCTGTGCCTGCCTCGTCGCTGCCCCAGCCCCTGGCCCAGGCTTATATCCGCGGTTCCCGACGCCACCCAATGAGATTGGCATGCACCGCGTCGCATTCTCCGTCGATGATCTGGACAAGGCCCTTGAAATTGCGGCCAAACACGGTTGCCTTCCGCTGCGCGGGGTGGCAACTTATCGGGACGTCTATCGGCTGACGTATGTCCGCGGGCCCAGCGGCATCATCGTGATGCTCGCGGAGGAACTAAGGAAGGCCTGAGGAAGAACCGACTGCGTACCGGGCAGCCGGGGTCGCCGGCGAGGCGAGGCGAGGCGAGGAGATTGGAACGGCTATGGGAACCCTGATATTTACGGCGAACGTGTCCCTTGACGGCTACGTCGCCGATCAAAATGGAGACTTCCAATGGACGGGCCCGGCCGATGAGATGTTTGCAATGCACATCGACCGGATGGCCGAGGTGTCGACTGAAGTGCTCGGCCGGAAAACCTATGCGTTGATGGAGTACTGGGAGAACCTCCCGGACACTGAAGACCAGCCCGCGGCCGAGAGGGAGTTCGCCCGCCGCTGGCGGGGCATCAGCAAGGTGGTGGTGTCATCGACCATGGCGGCCGGGGACCTGGCGTCGGACCGCGCGCGCCTCGTGCCGGACCTGAGCCTGGCCGAGCTGCAGCGCATCGTGGAGGATGCCGAGGGCATGGTCGAGATTTTTGGACCCACGACCGCCGCGGACGCGATCCGTGCCGGCCTGGTTGACGAGTTCCGGCTCTTCGTGGTTCCGAAGCTGGTGGGCGGCGGCCTGCGCGCACTGCCCGACGGCGTCCAGCTCGACCTGAGCCTCGCCGAACAGAGAATCTTCGCGAACGGCACCGCGTACCTGCGGTACCGAACCCGCCGGGTCTGAGCCAAGAGAGAAACGATCAGCTATGGTGGGAGGCATGTCACGGTTCAGCTTCCTTGAGTGGCCGGTGGTACGGCAGTTCCGGTCGGGTGATTCACTCGGCCGCGGAGACGCCGTGACCTCGGCCCAGACCCGTGGGATCACCCCCAGGACGTCCACTGCGGACCGGGTTGTGCAGAGCGTCTGCCCCTACTGCGCCGTGGGTTGCGGGCAGCGCGTCTTCGTCAAGGACGAAAAGGTCGTCCAGATTGAAGGCGACCCGGATTCCCCGATTTCCCGGGGGAGGCTCTGCCCCAAGGGCGCCGCCAGCGAGCAGCTGGTCAACGCTCCGGGCAGGCAAACGAAGGTCCTCTACCGGGCTCCGCACGCCAAGGACTGGCAGGACCTGGACCTGGACACCGCCATTGAAATGCTGGCCGACAGGTTCCTCGCGGCCCGCCGGAAAAACTGGCAGCAGAACGATGAGCAGGGACGGCCGCTGCGCCGCACCATGGGCATCGCCGGCTTGGGCGGGGCCACGCTGGACAATGAAGAGAACTATCTGATCAAGAAGCTCTTCACCGCCGCGGGAGCAATTCAACTGGAGAACCAGGCCCGTATTTGACACTCCGCCACGGTTCCCAGTTTGGGAACCTCATTTGGGCGGGGCGGCGCCACACAATCGCTCCAGGATATGGCCAATGCCGATTGCATTGTCATCCAGGGATCAAACATGGCCGAATGCCATCCCGTGGGCTACCAGTGGGTAACTGAGGCCAAGGCCCGGGGTGCGAAGGTCATCCACGTCGACCCCCGGTTCACACGGACCAGCGCTGTTGCGGACAAACATGTGCCCATCCGCGCCGGTTCGGACATTGTGCTGCTTGGCGCCCTGATTAACTACGTGCTCAGCAACGAGCTGTGGTTTCAGGAATACGTGCTTGCCTACACCAACGCTTCGACGCTGGTCAGTGAAGACTTCCGCGACGCCGAGGACCTCGACGGGCTGTTCTCCGGGTACGACCCGGAGACCGGACACTATGAGACGTCTTCCTGGGCCTACGAGCGGAAGGCCGGCACGGACGACGAACCCGGCCGGCACGAGCACGGGCACGACACCTCGAAGCGTGCCGCCGGCGACCAGTACGGCAGCGGCGGACCGTCCATGGGCAGGCCGGACTTTGAACAGGACCGCACCCTGGAGAACCCGCGGACCGTGTTCCAGATCCTGAAGCGGCACTATGCCCGCTACACCCCCGAGATGGTCCGGGAGGCCTGCGGCATTTCCCTTGAGGATTTCGACTATCTGGCACGGGCCATCACGGAGAACTCCGGACGGGACCGGACCACCTGCTTCGCGTACGCCGTCGGCTGGACGCAGCACACCCTGGGCGCCCAGTTCATCCGGACCGCCGCGATTCTGCAGCTGCTGCTGGGCAATGTGGGGCGGCCCGGCGGAGGGATCATGGCGCTCCGGGGCCATGCCAGCATCCAGGGTTCCACCGACATCCCCACCCTGTTCAACCTGCTGCCGGGCTACCTTCCGATGCCCAAGGCGGAGATGGAGACGCTGGATTCGTACCTGGCCGGAATCGCCTCACCGCAGCAGAAGGGCTACTGGGCGGCTGCCGATACCTACACCATCAGCCTGCTCAAGGCCTGGTGGGGCGACGCCGCCAATGAGGAAAACGAATGGGGCTACCAGTACCTGCCCCGGATCAATGGCCCGCACGGAACGTACAACACGGTCATGAGCATGCTGGACGACGACGTTGACGGCTACTTCGTCTTCGGCCAGAATCCCGCCATCGGATCAGCCAACGGCCGCATGCAGCGGCTGGGCATGTCCCACCTGAAGTGGATGGTGGTGCGGGACTTCAGCCTGATCGAATCGGCGACCTGGTGGAAGGACGGGCCGGAAATCGCCTCGGGCGAACTCAAGACCGAAGATATTGCGACGGAAGTCTTCTTTATGCCGGCAGCAACCCATGTGGAGAAAGCCGGCTCCTTCACACAGACGCAGCGGATGCTCCAATGGCGCCACCAAGCTATTTCGCCGCCGGGCGATTGCCAGAGCGAACTGGAATTCTTCCATGAACTGGGCAAGCGCATCCGCGCCAAGCTTGCCGGGTCCACGGATGAACGGGACCGGCCGCTGCTGGACCTGACGTGGGACTACCCGCTGCTGGAAAACGGTGATGTCGACCCAGAATCGGTGCTCGCCGAGATCAACGGCATGCACCTCACCGGGCCCAAAGCCGGCACCCCGCTGTCCTCCTATACCGAGATGCGCGCCGACGGCTCGACGTCGGGCGGTTGCTGGATCTACACCGGAGTCTACGCAGACGGCATAAACCATGCCGCTGACCGGAAACCGGGGCAGGAGCAGGGCCCCGCCGCGCCCGAATGGGGCTGGGCCTGGCCCGCCAACCGGAGGATTCTCTACAACCGCGCGTCAGCGGACCCCGAGGGCAAACCGTGGAGCGAACGCAAGAAGTACATCTGGTGGGACGCTGAGCAGAACAAGTGGACCGGCGACGACGTGCCGGACTTCCCGGTTGACCGGGCGCCGGGCTCCAGGCCGGACCTCGACGCGGGTGGAGCCGCGGCGCTCGCCGGCGACGACCCGTTCATCATGCAATCTGACGGCAAGGGCTGGCTGTTCGCGCCGAAGGGCATGGTGGACGGCCCCCTGCCGACCCACTACGAGCCACAGGAGTCCCCGGTCGCCAACCCGCTCTACCACCAGCAGGCGAACCCTGCCCGGCTGACCTATCCGCGTGCGGATAACCTCAGCGCGCCCAGCGCCGGAGAGGCCGGCGCATCCGTCTACCCCTACGTGTTCACCACGTACCGCCTGACCGAGCATCACACGGCGGGCGGGATGAGCCGATGGCTGCCCTACCTCTCCGAGCTGCAACCGGAGATGTTCTGCGAAGTCTCCCCGGAACTGGCAGCGGAACGGGGACTGGAGCCCTATGGTTGGGCCACCATCATCTCGCCGCGCTCCGCGATCGAGGCCAAGGTGCTGGTGACCGATCGGGTGAAGCCGCTGACCGTGAGCGGCCGGACCTTCCACCAGATCGGGTTGCCCTACCACTGGGGCGTCGGGCAGGAAGCCGTGGTTTCCGGCGACGCCGCCAACGATCTGCTCGGAGTCACCCTCGATCCAAACGTACAGATTCAGGAGTCCAAGGCCGGGTCATGCGACATCGTCCCGGGGCGGCGGCCGCGGGGCCCCGCACTCCTCACGCTGATCACGCAATACCAGGACCGGGCAGGGGTGACACCGGCGACCGGCAACCAGAAGCTCAGCGGTCCCGGCCCAGCACCGGGCCCCGGGACGAAGGGAGACACAGAATGAACCCGCTGACCGAATCTCCGGACCACCTCCGGCATACCGGGCACCCCCGGAAGGGTTTCTTTACCGATACCTCGATCTGCATCGGCTGCAAGGCCTGCGAGGTCGCGTGCAAAGAGTGGAACCGCAACCCCACCGATTCGGACTACGAACTGCTCGAGTCGTCCTATGACAACACCGGATCCTTGGGAGCGGACACCTGGCGGCACGTCGCCTTCGTCGAGCAGGACGGCGAGCAGATCGACCGGGCCCGCGAATCGGGCCGGGCGCTGGTCAATCTCGGCATGCCCAAGATCGGCGCACCGGGACAGGGCAACCTGGCCGGCACGGACACCACCCCGCCGGATACCCCCGACTTCCGCTGGCTGATGTCCTCCGACGTCTGCAAGCACTGCACCAACGCCGGTTGCCTCGACGTCTGTCCCACCGGAGCCCTGTTCCGGACGGAGCATGGGACCGTCGTCGTGCAGGAGGACGTATGCAACGGCTGCGGAACCTGTGTGGCGGGCTGCCCTTTCGGCGTGATTGAGCGGCGCCAAAACGGCACGGTCCAGCCGAAGAGCGACCGCGACTTCACCCCGGGGGAGCAGGCCCCGACACACAACGTCGGCGTCGCCCAGAAGTGCACCCTGTGCTACGACCGGATCGTCGAAGACCAAACCCCGGCGTGCGCCCAGACCTGCCCCACAACCTCGATCAAGTACGGCGAGCGCGATGACATGGTGGCCACCGCAAAGGAACGGGTGGCCGAGCTGCATGCGCAGGGGATGACGGAGGCAAGGCTCTACGGCGCCAATGATTCCGACGGCGTCGGTGGTACCGGATCCGTCTTCCTGCTGCTGGATGAACCGGAGGTCTATGGGCTCCCGCCGGATCCCCGGGTGCCGACGGCGGACCTGCCGCGGATGTACAAGCGGGCAGGCCTCGCCGCCGCCGGTATGCTGGCGGCTGCCGCCGCGGCGTTCCTTGTAGGAGACCGGGCTTGACCGTCTCCGACTTCGATAGCTACCGCCCGCCCGAACCGCCGCGCCGTCGCAGGCGGGGCGGTAAACGCCGCCGCGCCGGAGCCGGTGGAGGCCGCGGCGAAGTGCCAATGGTGCCGGAAGCGGAGTTCACTTCGTATTACGGCCGTCCGGTCGTCAAGGCCCCGCCGTGGGGGAACCCGATCGCCGCCTACCTCTTCCTGGGCGGCGTGGCCGGCGGGTCGGCACTCCTCGGCGTCGGGGCGCAACTGGCCGGCAAACCACTGCTGCGCCGTAACAGCCGGCTGGGTGCGCTGGCTGCCGTTGGGGTTGGTTCCGTGGCGTTGGTTGCGGATCTGGGCCGGCCGGAGCGGTTTCACCATATGCTCCGGACCTTCAAGCCCACCTCTCCGATGAGCGTCGGCTCGTGGATTCTCGCGGTCTTCAGCGCCGGAGCCGGAGTTGCAGGGGTCTCCGAAATTGACCGGCTGACCGGTTCGCGGCTCCCGCTGGGCCCGTTGCGCCGGCTGCTGCGGGCCTTGGAAGGACCTGCGGGGGTTGAAGCAGCCGTCTTCGCCACCCCTTTGGCTGCCTACACCGCCGTCCTGCTCTCGAACACAGCGAACCCGACGTGGAACGCCGCGCGGGAGGACCTGCCGTTCGTCTTCGTCAGTTCTGCCAGCCTCGCCGCGGGCGGCCTGGCCATGATCACCACCCCGGTCCGCGAGTCCGGACCGGCCCGGGCGCTGGCAGTGCTTGGGGTCGCCGGTGAGCTGACCGCCGTCCGGATCATGGAAAAGAACATGGATCCCATCGCTGCTGAGCCGCTTCACCTCGGTGATCCGGGAAAGATGCTCGTTTGGAGTGAGCGGCTGGCCGTTGCCGGCGGGATTGGCGCACTCCTCGGCGGACGGAACAGGGTCATCGCTGCGATCTCGGGAGTGTCGCTGCTCGCGGCCTCGGCTCTCACCCGGTTCGGCATCCTGCGCGCGGGCATCGCGTCCACCGAAGATCCCCGTTACACGATCGAACCGCAGAAGAACCGTCTGGCAGCACGCCGCCGCGCCGGAATCATCCACGACTCGATTACAACCGGCGAATGATCCCCTCGTAGTCGGCCGCTAGCGGACGGCGATGCCGCTAGCGCACCTCGATGCCGGCGCCCTCGGTTGTGTGTCCGATGACCGGGTACCCGGGCAGTTCACCGACCACCAGCAGGCCGCCGGAAGTCTGGGCATCGGCGAGCACCAGCAGGTCCTCTTCGGAGACCCCCGGGCCGGGCCGCAGATGCGGGCGGACCCAGTCCAGGTTGCGGCGCGTCCCGCCGGAGATGTAACCGTCCCGCAGGGCTTCCAACGCACCGGAAACCAGCGGCACGGCGTTCCGGTCGATGACCGCACCCACGCCGGAGGCCCGGCACATCTTGTGCAGATGCCCCAGTAAACCGAAGCCGGTGACGTCCGTTGCGGCCCTGAAACCGTGCCGCACGGCGGCCTCGGCAGCGTCCCGGTTCAGCTCCACCATCGTCGCGATGGCCTCAGGGAATACTTCCCCGGTTTGCTTGTGCCGGTTGTTCAGCAGCCCCAGGCCGATCGGCTTGGTCAAGGTGATCGGCAGCCCGGGCTGGGCGGCATCGTTACGGAGCAGTTTGCCGGGGTCAGCAATGCCGGTCACCGCCATGCCGTACTTAGGTTCCGGGTCATCGATGGAATGGCCTCCCGTCACCGGGCAGCCGGCTTCGGCGGCAACCTCCAGACCTCCGCGCAGCACCTCGGTCAGCAGCTCCAAAGGCAGCACGTCCCGCGGCCAGCCCACCAGGTTGATGGCGCTGATGGGGCGACCGCCCATGGCATAGATATCCGAGATGGCGTTGGCGGCCGCGATCCGGCCCCAGTCATAGGCGTCATCGACCACCGGAGTAAAGAAGTCCGCCGTCGAGAGCACCGCGAGGTTCTCGCCCACCAGCACGGCCGAGGCATCATCGCCGCCGTCGAGCCCCACCAGGACATTCGGGTTGGCCTGTCCCACCAGTCCCCGGACAACGTCTTCGAGCTCTCCCGGGGGGATTTTGCAGGCGCACCCTCCGCCGTGCGCATAGCCGGTAAGCCGGAGAGTTTCCTGGTCAGGGGCGATGTTCCCGTTCATGGCCCACAGTCTAGGAGAAGCCCGCAGTGTTAGCATCCTCATGGAGGCGTCCGGGTCCTGGTGGGCCCCCCGGTCTTCAAAACCGGTGAGACCGAGCATCTCGGTCTGGCGGGTTCGATTCCCGTCCGCCTCCGCCAACTTCCGCCGCCGAAAGCAAGCACCAAAGGAGGGACGTGGGCAACGACGACCCGCGTAGGCTCATCCCGCGCACCGACAAGATGCTTGCACATCCGGTTCTCCAGCGAGCCCGAAAACGCCTCGGCGATGAACTGATCCGTTCCATCGTTCAGGAACTGCAAGACCAGGCGCGCCGGGGCGAGCTGGCACCGGGAGAGGTGGAACCCGGGGTTCTGGCCGCAGTCTCATCCCGGACAGCGACCTCCCTGCGGCCGGTGCTCAACGCCACCGGCGTCATAGTGCACACGAACCTGGGCCGCGCCCCGCTCTCGGACTCCGCACGGCAGGCCCTGCTGACGGCGGCCGGCTATGTCGACGTCGAACTGGACCTGCAGTCGGGGATGCGGTCCCGCCGGGGGACCGGAGCACGCCAGGCCCTGCTGCGGGCCTGTCCCGCCGCCGAGGATGCCCTCATCGTGAACAACGGGGCGGCCGCGTTGCTGCTGGCCACCACCGCCCTGGCCGGCACCGGCGAAGTGATCGTCAGCCGCGGGGAACTCGTGGAAATCGGCGCGGGCTTCCGGCTGCCCGAACTGATCGAATCGACCGGTGCACGCCTGCGGGAAGTGGGCACCACCAACCGGACCCACCGGCAGGACTATGAGTCAGCCATCGGCGCGCAGACCGGATGCCTGCTCAAGGTGCACCCGAGCAACTTCCTGGTCAGCGGCTTCACCTCCAGCGTCGGCGTCAGCGAGCTCCGTTCCCTGGCAGAGACACACGATGTTCCCCTGGTGGTGGACCTCGGCAGCGGTCTGCTCACCCCGGACCCGGTGCTGCCGGCGGAACCAGACATCGCCACCGCGCTGGCCGACGGCGCCGACGTCGTTATTGCCAGCGGTGACAAACTCCTGGGCGGCCCCCAGGCCGGGCTCCTGCTCGGACGGGCCGACGTTATCGCCCGGCTGGCGCGGCATCCACTGGCCCGGGCGCTGCGGGCGGACAAACTGACCCTGGCGGCCCTGGAAGCGACGGTGTCCGGTGAAGTGCCGCCGGTGGCCCAAGCCCTGCATGCCGACCCGGCTCGCCTCCGCCAACGCACCGAGGCGCTCGCCGACGCCGTCGGCGGCGAGATGGTCCAGCACGACGGGAGGGTCGGTGGCGGGGGAGCGCCCGGTGTGCCGCTGCCGGGTTGGGCGCTGCGGCTTCCGGAGGGCACGGCCCCAAGGCTGCGCACAGGCAATCCCGCGGTGCTGCCCCGGGTTCACGGCGGCGCCTGCCTGCTGGATTTGCGCTGCATCCCGGAGAACGATGACGAGGTGCTGACCGAAGCTGTGCGGGCCGCACTCGCGTACGCCGGTGAACGGCTCGAAACCGAAGGCAGCTGAAAGTGTTCGTAGTGGCCACCGCCGGTCATGTGGATCATGGCAAGAGCACCCTGGTACGGGCCCTGACCGGGATGGAGCCTGACCGGTGGGCCGAGGAACGCCGCCGTGGATTGACGATTGACCTGGGGTTCGCCTGGACCACGCTGGCGTCGGGCAGGGACGTGGCGTTTGTGGACGTCCCCGGGCACGAACGGTTCCTCGGCAACATGCTGGCCGGGCTGGGGCCGGTTCCTGCCGTGTGTTTTGTGGTCGCGGCCGATGAAGGCTGGCAGGCCCAGTCCAGCGATCACCGCGACGCCATCGCGGCCTTGGGGATCACCCACGGGATCGTGGTGCTCACCCGCAGCGACCGGGCGCCCGGTGGTGTGGACGAGGTCCTCGCCCGGGTGCGGGCCGAACTGGCGGGGACCGGGCTGCGGGATGCGCCGGTAGTCACTGTGTCAGCGGTGACCGGGGCAGGGCTCGAGGAGCTGCGCAGCACTCTGGATAACCTGGTGGCATCCTTGCCCGGGCCGGAGCCGGACACCCGTATGCGGCTGTGGATCGACAGGTCTTTCACCATCAGCGGAGCCGGAACGGTCGTGACGGGAACCTTGGCCGCCGGGACCCTCACGCAGGGCGACCGGCTGCTGCTCCTGGGCCATGACAGCGCCGGAACCGACACCGCCAGCACGGTGTCTGTGCGGGCGCTGCACAGCTGTAACCGGGCCGTGGAGTCCATTGGTCCCACCAGCCGCGTCGCGGTCAACATCCGGTCGGGCGTCCCTGCCGATGCCATCCACCGAGGCGATGTCCTGGTGCTGGAAGATAGCTGGCCGGTAGTGGACACCGTCGATGTCCGCCGCACCATGGGCGCCTCCTTCGAGGACGCTCCGGGGCAGCTGGTGGTCCACATCGGTGCCGCTTCCGTGGCGGCTCGAATCCGCCCCTTCGATGGGGACCACGCCCGGCTGATGCTCGACCGCCCGATCCCGCTGGAACTGGGCGACCGCCTGGTACTGCGGGCGAGCGGCAGCAGAGCTGTCCTGGCTGGGGCGCAGATTCTCGACGTCGATCCGCCCGCGCTGAGCCGCCGAGGTGACAGCAGCAGGCGGGCCGGAGCGCTCGCAGCCATGTCACCCGCAGGAGACGCGCTGACCGAAGTGGCCCGCCGGGGAGCGGTACGGGTCCAGGAACTACGCCGGATGGGTGTTTCCGGGCTGGACCAGCCACCCGCCGGCGTGTTGAACGTCGGCGAATGGTGGGTACACGAACCGGTCCTTGAGGGCTGGACGAAGCGGTTACGCACCGCCGTCGAACAGCTCGCTGAACGCGATCCGCTGGCAGCAGGACTGTCCCTCGGCGCCGCACGGGACCTGATCGGACCGGCCGGGGGAGCGCTGGGTGCGCTGCTGGAAACCATTGTCCAGGCTGCGGGACTGGAGTACCGGGCGGGCTTCATCAGCCTCCCGGGAGAGAGCTCCGGTCTGGGCCCGGCCGAGGCGGGGATCAGCGCGCTCGAGCACCGGCTAAGGACCGAGCCGTTCGCCGCCCCGGAAGCCTACGACCTGGAAATCCTCGGCCTGGGTGCCCGGGAACTGGCGGCCGCTGAACGCAGCGGGCGCCTGCTGAGGCTGGGCGACGGCGTCGTCCTCCTGCCGCGGGCACCAGCCCTGGCCATGCGCGAGCTCTCCGCCCTGCCACAGCCGTTCACCACGAGCGAGGCACGCAAGGCGCTGGGCACCACCCGGCGGGTCGCAATCCCTCTGCTGGAACATCTCGACAGCCGCGGCTGGACCCGCCGGCTCGATGGGAGCCGGCGCACCATTGCGCGGGGCTAAATGCGCAAAGGCGCAGGGAGTGTGCCTGCGCCGTCACTTTTTGAGGAAAGCCAAAATCGAATGAGACGGGAAATAATAAGCCATGGTTTCGCTCCGCGCCAGAGATCGGCACGAACTGTAATTATCCAGGTTGCAAACGTGTAACAACCGTGTCGTCCTGGGAACCAAGTTACGGCCCGGTAGGGGTCACAGGCTTACTCTCTTACTCATATGCGATAGAGACGCGCAGGATCTGCGCTGTCCATAATTCCGGTAATCCCGCCGGAGCCACCCGCACTGAGAAATAGGAGGCGGAATGCGTTTTGGACGTATTTCCAAAGCAGTGGGAGTCGCGGCAGCAGCTGCGCTTGCACTGAGCGCCTGTGCTGCCAACCAGGGGACCACCGATAACGGTTCCACTGACAGCGAGAGCACCGGCGGTGAAGTCCGCGTTGTGGAGGTTAACGCCTTCAGCTCGTTCAACAGCCAGACGGCGAACGGCAACGTTGACGTCAACAGCAAGATTGCGTACGCAACGCACTCCGGGTTCAACTACATCACTGATGAACTTAAGGTGGTGCCGCAGGAAGAATTCGGCACCTACGAAAAGGTTTCCGATGATCCGTTGACCGTCAAGTACACGGTGAACGAGGGCGTTAACTGGTCCGACGGCGAGCCCGTCGACGCTGATGACCTGATGCTGATGTGGGCCGTCAACTCCGGCCACTTCAACGACGCCACGCTGGATGAAGAAGGCGCGACCGTCTCCGGAACCAACTACTTCGACTACGCCGGCGACACCTCCGGCCTGGCCCTGACCGATGTGCCCGAGGTCGGCGACGACGGCCGGTCCATCACCATGACGTACTCCAAGCCCTACGCTGACTGGGAAGTTGCGTTCGGCTCCATGTCCGACGGCGGCGTCAACGTGCCGGCGCACGTGGTTGCCGAAAAGGCCGGACTGGCCGACGGCGACGCCCTGATCAAGCTGATTCAGGACACCCCCGCTGGAGATCCGGCCAGCCCGGCTCCGGCCAACGCGGAGCTGAAGGCTGCTGCCGACTTCTGGAACACCGGTTTCGAAACGAAGTCCCTGCCGTCGGATGCGTCCCTGTACCTCTCCAACGGCCCGTTCATCGTCTCGGCTATTGATCCCGAGAACTCCATGACGCTGGTCCGCAACGAGGACTACAACTGGGGCCCCGAGCCCAAGGTTGACGAGATCACCGTCCGCTACATCGGCGAGGCCCCGGCGCAGGTCCAGGCCTTGAAGAACGGTGAAGTTGACATCATCGCCCCGCAGGCTTCCGCCGATACGGTGGAGCAGCTCGAGGCAATTGATGGTGTGACCATTAACAGCGGTAACCAGATCTCCTATGATCACCTCGACCTGAACTACTCGGGCGTCTTCGAGGATGAAAACGTCCGCAAGGCCTTTATGAAGACTGTGCCGCGCCAGGCGATCATCGATGCCATCACGAAGAAGCTGAACCCGGATGCCGCACCCCTGGACTCCGAGATCTTCCTCTCTGACCAGCCCGGCTACGACGAAGCTGCAGCTGCCAACGGTTCAGCCGATTACGCAGAGGTGGACATTGAAGGGGCCAAGGAGCTCCTCGCCGGTGCTACCCCGGAAGTCCGCATCATGTACAACAAGGACAACCCCAACCGCGTTGATGCCTACACGCTGATCGCGCAGTCCGCTTCCGAAGCCGGCTTCAAGGTCGTCGACGGCGGCCTCGGCAAGTCCGACTGGGGCTCTGCCCTTGGCGGCGGCACCTACGACGCGTCCATCTTCGGTTGGATCAACTCGGGCGTCGGCGTGGCCGGCGTGCCGCAGATCTTCAAGTCCGGAGCAGCTTCCAACTACAACGGCTTCTCCAGCCCGGAAGCTGATGGCCTGATGGACCAGCTGATCCTGGAAATCGACAAGGACAAGCAGAAGGACCTGCAGATCCAGATCGACAAGCTGATCTGGGAATCCGGTTACGGCATCCCGCTGTTCCAGTCCCCGGGCGTTGACGCGCACAGCGACAGCATCGGCGGCATTGATTCCTACATGCCGAACCAGACCGGTGTCTGGTGGAACTTCTGGGAGTGGGAAGTAAAGTAACACCCGCTTCGGCCTAACGGCCAAGCAGTACCCGCAAGGCGCCGGGGCCTCCACGGCCCCGGCGTCTTGCTTTTTTTATGACCGTCCGGCGATGCCGGACAAGTGATTGGGATTCATCAAATTCCTTGTCACTATGACCTGCACTACACTTCTGCGAGTGCCGGGAGAATCCCCGGACCCTTTCAAACGAGGCTGACACTCTATGGTTACCTACATCGTCCGGCGGCTTTTGACCGCCGTGCTAATCCTCTTCGGGGCATCGTTCCTGGTCTATCTCCTGACAGCGGCGTCGGGGGATCCCCTTGCCGACCTGCGCGAGAGCCCTGCCCCCAACAGAGACGACCTGATCCGGGCACGCACCGAGCTCCTGGATCTGGACGTCCCGGCGCCGCTGCGCTATTTCCACTGGCTGGGCGGGGCCGTCAAGTGCCTGGCACCCTTCGCCGCCACCTGCGACCTGGGGCAGAGTGTTCAGGGTGAGGCCGTCACAGATGCCCTCGGCCGGGCCATGGGAGCCACCATCCTGCTGGTCACCACCGCTACGGTCCTGGCCATCATCGTCGGTATCTCCCTGGGCATCATTACCGCCCTGCGCCAGTACAGCTCGCTGGACTACGGCGTGACGTTTATGGCGTTCCTGTTCTTCTCCCTGCCGATCTTCTGGCTCGCCGTCCTGCTCAAGGAATACGGCGCCATCGGCTTCAACGACTTCCTGGCCGACCCCTCGATACCGCTCTCCGTCGTCCTCGGCGTGGCACTGGTCAGCGGCCTGATCTGGGTCGTTTTTGCCGGCGGTTCCTGGAGGCGGCGCGGTATTGCGTTCGCAGCCGGCTTCGTTGTTGCAGCCGTCATCCTCTACCTGCTCGGAGCCACCGGCTGGTTCACCGCACCCAGCCTCGGCCCGGTGGTGATTGCCCTGACCGGTGTTGCGATCGCCTACGGCGTGACCCTGCTGAGCGCCGGGTTGAAAAACCGCAAGGCCCTCTACTCCGCGCTGATCACCGTGGCCATCGGCCTCGTGGCTTACTACGCCGTCCAGCCGCTGCTGAACCAGGCCACCTGGGCCATGGTCCTGCTTCTGGCACTGGCAACAGTCGCCGTTGGCTGCCTGGTGGGGTACCTGATGGGAGGCTACGACCGCGGACAGAGCATGCGCGGAGCTGCCCTCACCGGTCTGCTGATGGGCGGGCTGATCATCCTGGACCGCTTCCTGTACACCTGGCCCGCCTACGTGGACAACTCGCGGGTCCGCGGCCGGCCGATCGCCACCGTGGGGGCCTCGACACCCGGCCTCGACGGAGACTTCTGGGTGAGCGGACTGGATACCTTCACGCACCTGCTGCTGCCCACCATCGCGCTGCTGTTGGCCTCACTGGCAAGCTACAGCCGCTATTCCCGGGCCTCCATGCTGGAAATCATGAACATGGACTACATCCGCACCGCCCGGGCCAAGGGTCTCTCCGAGCGCACCGTGGTGATGCGCCACGCCTTCCGTAACGCCCTGATTCCGCTGGCCACCATCGTGGCCTTCGATATTGGTGCACTGATCGGCGGCGCCGTGATCACCGAACAGGTCTTTGCCTTCAGCGGTATGGGCCAGATGTTCGTCGATGCCCTTAACCGCACGGACCCCAACCCGATCATGGGATTCTTCCTGGTGACCGGCATCCTGGCACTGGTGTTCAACCTGGTGGCCGACCTTGTTTATACCGTCCTTGATCCGCGCGTAAGGGTGAAGTCATGAGCACTACGTATTCCGCCGAGACCCCGTCCAATCCGCCCGGAACGGACCCCGAACTCCCCGCGGCGAAAGCGAAGACCAAGGGACTGTCCCAGGGGCAGATCGTCCGCAAACGCTTCTTCGACAACACGGCCGCAATCGTTTCGCTAGTCGTGTTCGCCCTGATCTGCATCCTGGTTTTCTCCTCCATTGGTTTCGCCGGGATCCCGGGCTGGTGGAAGTATGACTACCGGCAGTTCACCGAACAGGTCAACGGGGGCGCCCCCACCTTCGTCAACATCTTCAATTGGGGCGAGCACCCCTTCGGCCAGGACCGGATTGGCCGGGATATGTTCGCCATGACCATGCGCGGCGCACAGCAGTCCATCATTGTGATGTTCCTGGTCGGTGCGATTGCCTGCCTCGTCGGATCCGTGGTTGGAGCAGTCTCCGGCTACTTCCGCGGCTGGGTCGAAGCTCTGCTGATGCGCCTGACCGATATCGTCATCATCATTCCGATCATCGTCCTCGCAGCCGTCCTCGGACGCACCGCCGACAGGCTGGTCGGTGAAGGAATCGGAGTGGTCCTGCTCGGGATTTTCCTGGGCCTGGCCACCTGGACCTCGCTGGCCCGCCTGGTCCGCGGAGAGTTCCTTTCCCTGCGGGAGCGGGAGTTCGTTGACGCGGCCCGGATCGCCGGTGCTTCCAACAACCGGATTATCTTTAAGCACATCCTGCCCAACGCTGTAGGTGTGATCATCGTGAACACCACCCTGTTGATGTCCACAGCCATCCTGCTGGAAACCTCGCTGAGCTACATCGGCTTTGGTGTCCAGCCTCCGGATGTATCACTGGGCCTGCTGATCAGCCAGAACCAGGAAGCGTTCCAGACCCGGCCGTGGCTGTTCTGGTGGCCGGGCCTGTTCATTGTGATGATCTGCCTGTGCATCAACTTCATCGGCGACGGACTCCGGGACGCCTTCGATCCGCGGCAGAAGAAATTCAATGCCAAGCGGATGAAGACGACGGCGGCTGGCAAGTAGTGGCGCCGCAGATGCCGGACGCGGGGCGGGCTGGGTTAGGCCAGCCCCGCCAAGGCGAAGAGCACCACTGCCAAGGCCGGCAAACCCAGCAGCCAGCTCCAGTTGACCGTGCTGCGGACAGCAGCTGCATTCGTCTGGTCAGGATCGATCAGTCCGGCGTTTACCTGGGCCTCCCAGCGGCTGCGGACCATCCGGGCAGCCTGCCCGGAATCGGTATGGCTCAGGTCCCCGGGCCGGATGGAACCACCCGCTCCGTAAGTGGTTCCGGGCAGATTGCGCACATGTTCGGGCTTCCCGGCATGGGTGCCCCAGACACCGGGAGCCGGAGCGGCCCAGGCCGTGTAGGAACCCGACGGCGTCACGAGCTTAAGCGCGAACCGGGTGTCCACATGGATCAGCGCTGCCCAGGGAACCTCTATGGTGCGGAACGGGTTGTGCAGGGCCACTCCGGCGGCGCCCACCCGCACACACGGATACCAGAACAGCCAGCAGGCCACGGCCGGGATGAGCAGCAGCGGAGCACTGGCCAGCAGGCCGGAGAACCCGGTGCTCAGTACAGCGGACACCATGGCCACCACGGCCAGCAGGCCGGCAATTCCGGTGAACCACAGAGTGGTTCGCGGACGGAAAACGGCGGCCTCGGGCTCGTTCAGCGGGATCGACATACCCCCATCGTTACAGCATTTCCAGGTACCTCTGTAATCCGCCCGATGACCCGGGACCGGCTTGCAGCCTGGACGGAAGGAAACCACGGCAATGACTGAAACCTTCATCGGCAGCACGGATACGGCGAGCCAGCAGGGCCGGCCGCCGGTCCTTGAAGTGCGCAACCTGTCGGTCGACTTCGGCGTGGACAAGGAATGGGTCCCGGCTGCCATCGATTTGAATTACCACGTCAACGCCGGTGAAGTCCTCGCCATCGTGGGCGAATCGGGTTCCGGCAAGAGCGCCAGCTCCATGGCGCTGCTTGGCCTGCTGCCCACGAACTCCCGGGTGACCGGAGAGGTGCTGCTGGACGGACAGTCCCTGCTGGGACTGTCCCCGCACAAGCTCCGGCAGGTCCGCGGCAATGACGTTGCCGTGATTTTCCAGGAACCGATGACGGCCCTCAACCCCGTCTACACGGTGGGATACCAGATCATCGAGACGCTCCGGCTGCATAACGAGATTTCCCCCGCTGAAGCCAAGCAGCGTGCACTCAAGCTGCTGGCCATGGTGGAGCTGCCCGACCCGGACAAGGCATTCCGCTCCTACCCCCACCAGCTCTCGGGTGGCCAGCGCCAGCGCGCCATGATCGCGCAGTCACTCTCCTGCGATCCGAAGCTGCTGATCGCCGACGAACCGACCACGGCCCTGGACGTAACAGTGCAGGCCGAAATCCTGGACCTGATGCGCAACCTGCGCAATAAGCTCAACTCGGCGATCGTGCTGATCACGCATGACATGGGCGTGGTGGCGGACCTGGCGGACCGGATCGCCGTGATGCGCCACGGCGTCATCGTGGAAACCGGGACGGCGAAGGAGATCTTCGCCAACCCGCAGCACCCGTACACCCGCGCGCTCCTGGAGTCCGTCCCGCACCTGGGCCAGGGCGCCGAAGGTGAGGACGTTGACGTGGTCGCCGCACTGGCAGCGGCAACCAACGTTGAGCTGGACTCCGTGGACCAGGCGGAACTCGAACGGCGCGAGCAAATTGTGCTCGCAGGGCTCGAAACTGCTTCCGCCGCAGCCGGCGCCCCGGCTGCCGAACCCGTACTGGTACTGGAAAACGTAGCCATCGAGTATCCGAAGCAGGGCCGGGTGGCCGCTTTCCGCGCGGTGGAAGGCGCCAACCTTTCCATCCTTCCCGGCCAGGTAATGGGGCTCGTGGGCGAGTCCGGCTCGGGCAAGACCACCATCGGCCGTGCCGCCGTTGGCCTCCTGCCCGTGGCCGAGGGAGAACTGCGCGTGGTCGGCACGGACATCTCCGAGCTGAAGCCCAACTCCAAGGCGCTGCACCAGCTGCGCCGCCAGGTGGGCATGGTCTTCCAGGACCCGTCCTCGTCCTTGAACCCGCGCCTGCCGATCGGTGAGAGCATCGGCGAGCCGATGTTCCTGGCAGGGGAGGCCAAGGGGGCTGCCCTCCAGCAGCGCATCGAAGAACTGCTGGACCAGGTGGAGCTGCCCCGTGCCTACCGGAACCGGTACCCGCATGAACTTTCGGGCGGTCAGAAGCAGCGCGTCGGCATCGCCCGGGCGCTGTCGCTGAAGCCGAAGCTGATGGTCGCGGACGAGCCGACGTCGGCCCTGGACGTATCAGTGCAGGCCAAGGTGCTGGAGCTGTTCCAGAACCTGCAGCGCGAACTGGGCTTCGCCTGCCTGTTTGTTACCCATGACCTGGCGGTGGTGGACGTTCTGGCGGACCACATCTGCGTTATGCGCAACGGCCGGATCGTGGAGCAGGGCACCCGCGACCAGATCCTGCGCAACCCGCAGGAAGAATACACCCAGCGCCTGATCGCAGCCGTGCCGCTTCCGGATCCGGAAAAGCAGCGCGAGCGGCGGGAGCTGCGCGCCAAGTTGAATGCAGGTTCCGGCGTCGTTTCCTAGTCCTCGACGGCGGCTGATCAGCGGAAAGGCCCTTTCCCGGCTATGGTCGGGGAGGGGCCTTCCTGCATGCTGCGCGGGGTGCGGCAGGGGCGCATTAGGGAACCTTTGGCAAAACGACTAGAATAGTATGGTGCCCGCTGACGGCGGCCTCTCGGCGATTTCTTACACGTGTGTTCCTACGCAGCATTTGTATAGAACTGCCGGATACTCCGGATCGACTCCGGACCACTGTGAACCATCCCCGAACGTTAATCTATGAATTGAGTCTTCACGCATGTCAGAAACCAACACGGCTGTGAACAGCGCTGTGCGAAGCGACCTCCGGAACGTTGCTATTGTGGCCCACGTTGACCACGGCAAAACGACCCTCGTCGACGCCATGCTCAAGCAGACGAACTCCTTCGCATCCCACGGAGACGTTGAAGAACGCGTGATGGATTCTGGTGACCTGGAACGTGAAAAGGGCATCACCATCCTGGCCAAGAACACGACCGTGTTCTACAACGGCCCCGCCGCCAAGGGCGAAACCATCACCATCAACGTGATTGACACCCCCGGCCACGCCGACTTTGGTGGAGAGGTCGAGCGCGGCCTGTCCATGGTCGACGGCGTTGTGCTCCTCGTGGACGCCTCCGAAGGCCCGCTCCCGCAGACGCGTTTCGTGCTGCGCAAGGCCCTGGCCGCGAAGCTTCCCGTCATCCTGCTGGTCAACAAGACCGACCGCCCCGACGCGCGCATCGACGAAGTCGTCAGCGAAGCCATGGACCTGCTCCTGGGCCTGGCCTCCGACCTGGCCGATGAGGTTCCCGACCTGGACCTCGATCTGGTGCTCAACGTTCCCGTGGTTTACGCCGCCGCCCGCGTTGGTGCTGCTTCCCTGGAGCAGCCGGCCGATGGCCAGGCCCCGGCCAATGACAACCTGGAACCGCTGTTCCAGACCATCATTGACCACATCCCGGCTCCGACTTACGATCCCGAAGGTGTCCTGCAGGCGCACGTCACCAACCTGGATGCTTCCCCGTTCCTGGGCCGCCTCGCGCTGCTGCGTATCTTCAACGGCACCCTGCGCAAGGGCCAGCAGGTTGCCTGGGCACGTGCTGACGGCACCATGAAGACGGTCAAGATCACCGAACTCCTGGCTACCAAGGCTCTGGAGCGCGTTCCGGCCGAATCCGCTGGTCCCGGCGAAATCGTTGCCGTTGCCGGCATCGAAGACATCACCATCGGCGAAACCCTCACCGACGTCGACAACCCCAAGCCGCTGCCGCTGATCACCGTGGACGATCCCGCGATCTCCATGACCATCGGTATCAACACCTCGCCGCTTGCCGGCCGGGTTAAGGGTGCCAAGGTCACCGCACGCCAGGTCAAGGACCGCCTCGACAAGGAACTGATCGGTAACGTCTCACTGCGCGTCCTGCCGACCGAGCGTCCCGACGCCTGGGAAGTCCAGGGCCGCGGCGAGCTCGCCCTGGCCATCCTCGTGGAGCAGATGCGCCGCGAAGGGTTCGAGCTGACCGTCGGCAAGCCGCAGGTTGTCACCAAGATGGTCGACGGCAAGGTCCACGAGCCGATGGAGCACATGACCATCGACGTGCCTGAGGAATACCTCGGCGCCGTTACCCAGCTGCTGGCCGCCCGTAAGGGCCGGATGGTCAACATGGCCAACCACGGCACCGGCTGGGTCCGCATGGAATTCATTGTTCCGGCACGTGGCCTGATCGGCTTCCGCACCCGGTTCCTCACCGAAACCCGCGGCGCCGGCATCTCCGCCTCCATCGCCGAGGGCTACGAGCCGTGGGCCGGTCCGATCGAATACCGCACCAACGGTTCGATGATCGCCGACCGTGCCGGTGTGGTGACCCCGTTCGCCATGATCAACCTGCAGGAACGCGGTTCCTTCTTCGTGGAGCCGACCTCCGAGGTTTACGAAGGCATGATCGTGGGCGAGAACTCGCGCGCCGATGACATGGATGTGAACATCACCAAGGAAAAGAAGCTCACCAACATGCGTGCTGCTTCCTCGGATACCTTCGAGAACCTGACCCCGCCGCGCAAGCTGACCCTCGAAGAGTCGCTTGAATTCGCACGCGAGGACGAGTGCGTGGAGGTTACCCCGGAGTCGATCCGCATCCGCAAGCTGATCCTCGACGCCAACGAGCGCGCCAAGGCCAACCGCGCACGCGCAAAGGCCTAGCACTATCTCCATGGCACTGAGCCCCGATCACCGGGTCCCGCGTTGGCGGGGCCCGGTGGCCGTGGTGCTCGGTGCCCTGGTGGCGGGCATCCTGGGTACGTCCCTGCATGCCCAGGTGTTCTACGCCGGGGAGTCACCGCTTCCGCTGGGTGCGGCCGCGGCCCTGGTGTTTAGCGCCGCCGTCGCTGTTTTCACCGGCCTGTGGGCACGTTCAGTCCTGGTCAGTGCCCTGACCGGGGTGCTGACCTACGTCCTGCTCGGCCTGTTCACCCTCGAAGTATTCGGCAATCCGCTGATTGTCACCGGAACCGTTTCAGACCTTGACCTCCCGGTCACAACAGCCGGGCTTATCTGGCTCTATGGCCAGGCGATAGCTACTGTGGCGGCGGTCCTTGTCACTGCCGCCGTCCTGCGGCGTGAGGCGCGGCACCAGCGCACCGTGGCGCCTCCAGCGCCTCAGGCCGGTTATGGGACAGACCCGGGCTACCGGCCCGGCGGTCCGGGAACTGTGCCCGGACCAGTCCAGGGACCGGGCACCGGCCCCGGCGACCCGCGCTCCTAGGCGCCGGTAGGGTCCAGGTGATGGGCCAGCAGCAGTGATGTCGGCGTGCCGTCCGCATCCGGCCCGCGCAGGGCATATTCATTGAAAACGGCCCGCAGTTTCTCCATCATTTCGAGCCGGTTCTCATCGTTGAGGGATACTCCCATGCGCATAACGTCAATCTCCGACGGCGCCAGCCCCTCGATTTCCTGCAGGAACGTTTCCACCAGGACCGCGTTCGAGCCTTCGGGCAGCGACGTCCGCCAGCTCAGGCCCGTGGCCCGGTAGGGGATTTCCTTTGCACCGCGGTTGCCGGTGCGCGGCTCTCCGGCGGCCAGGAATCCGGTGTTCAAGAGCGTCCGCACATGATGCAGTGCGGTAGCCGGATTGAGGCCAAGGAGCTCCGAAATTTCCTTGTTGGTCCGCTCCCGGTGCAGGCAAACGCGCAGGATGCGCAGCCTCACAGGAGAACTCAGGGCCCGTCCACGGGCCTGGATTACCTCATCGCTTGGCATCAGTTCAGCTTACCGCCGTATTTACGGTCCACCGGACAGGAATCAGGCCTCCGGACGCAGCGGGCGGCGTCGTGCCGGTGCGTCCGGAACCGGTTTACCGGCGGTAACCAGTTCCCAGCGGATTGTCACCGGGCCGGTCCTGGTCTCCAGGGTGCAGCCGTCGGCGTCCAAAGCGGTGATGGTCCCCAGCGCATCGGTCAGGCCGCCCTCAATCCGATACCGGACGACGGCGCGGCGCCCGGTTCCGGCCTCGCGGAGGCGGGATTCGGGGGTCTGGGAACTCATCGTTACATAGTACGCGGGCGCCACCCGGCTGGGAGATAATGGTGGTGGCTACTAACGTGGAAGCATTACCTCGTGGCGATCCGCAGATCAGCGGAGACCCACACACCAAGGAAGGCAAAGGGACGTGACGTACGTAATTGCGCAGCCATGCGTGGATGTTAAGGACAAGGCATGCATCGAGGAATGCCCGGTGGACTGCATCTACGAAGGTGAACGTTCCCTCTATATCCACCCCGACGAGTGCGTGGACTGTGGCGCCTGCGAGCCGGTGTGCCCCGTTGAAGCGATCTACTACGAGGACGACACCCCCGAGGAATGGGCCGACTACTACAAGGCCAACGTCGAGTTCTTCGATGACCTGGGCTCCCCGGGCGGCGCTGCCAAGCTCGGCAACACCCACAAGGATCACCCGCTGATCGCCGTCCTGCCGCCGCAGAACCAGGGATGAGCGGGACCGTCTCCCGGAGCTTCGGACTGAATCTCCCGGAGTACCCCTGGGAAGCCATGGCCCCGTACGTCCGGCAGGCTTCCAACCATCCCGGCGGCGCCGTGAACCTGTCCATCGGAACACCGGTGGACCCAACACCTGACTTTATCCAGCAGGCCTTGGCCGGTGCTGCTGACGCCCCCGGATACCCCACCACACACGGAACCCTGGAACTTCGCCGGTCCATCGCGCAGTGGTTTGCCCGCCGCCGCTCCGTTCCGGGCCTGGATCCGCAGGACATCATGCCGACCGTCGGGTCCAAGGAATTGGTGGCCTGGCTGCCACTGCTGCTGGGGCTGGGGGCCGGGGACGTCGTCGTGCGTCCTACCGTTGCCTACCCGACCTATGACATGGGTGCCGCCCTGGCCGGCGCCACTGCTGTCGCCGCGGATGACCTCGACGACCTGGACGAGCAGACCCGCGCTAGGGTCCGGCTGGTCTGGGTGAATTCGCCGGGCAACCCGACCGGAATTATCCGCGGAGCGGAATCCCTCGCCAAACTGGTGGAGCAGGCCCGGGCGCTCGGCGCCGTCGTCGCCTCCGATGAGTGCTACGCGGAACTTGGCTGGGGAGAATGGGACACCGCCCGCGGCGGCTCGCCGGTTCCCTCGGTCCTGGATCCCCGGGTCAGCGCCGGGAGCCATGATTCCCTGCTGGCCGTGTACTCGCTCAGCAAACAGTCCAACCTGGCCGGCTACCGCGCCGCCTTCGTTGCCGGAGACTCCGCGATCATCGCCAACCTGGTCAACAGCCGCAAGCATGCAGGCATGATCGTCCCAGCACCGGTGCAGGCTGCCATGCAGGCCGCATTGTCCGAGGACGGGCATGTCGCGGCCCAGAAAGAGAAGTACCGGGCGCGGCGGGAACTGCTGGTTCCGGCGCTGGAATCGTTCGGCCTGCAAATTCGGCACTCCGAAGCAGGGCTCTACCTCTGGGCCACGGCCGGGGAGGACACCTGGCGGACCGTTGAGCGGTTCGCCGAACTGGGAATCGTCGTCGGGCCTGGCGTGATTTACGGCGATGCCGGGGCTGGATTCGTACGGGTCGCCCTCACGGGCAGCGATGAACGTGTTGCCGCAGCGGCACGGCGGCTGACGGACGCCGCGGGCTGATTGGCCCGTGGCACACGGCTGCCATGTTGCGCTTGCACAACAGAATGGTTACCGATTAGTGGTATCGCCCGGTCAGCCGGTAGCGTTTTAGCGAAATAGATTAAGCACCGAATGTGTACTATGGGCGCTTCCCTCACGAGGACGAGGGCCCGTAGCAGTGGGTTCTTCAACTCCTGAAGGAGAAAAATGACTGAGCGACCAAGTGCCGAGCTGCACTATGGGACCAACCCGGGGGACAAACTCGAGCTGCCCCGCATCGCGGCGGAAGAAGGCAACGACGGTTTCGACGTATCGAAGCTGCTGAAGCAGACGGGGACGGTCACCTTCGACCCCGGCTTCATGAACACCGCTGCCACCACCTCGGCGATCACCTACATCGACGGTGACGCGGGAATCCTGCGCTACCGCGGGTACCCGATCGAACAGCTGGCCAAGCACTCGAGTTTCCTCGAAACCTCCTACCTGCTGATCTACGGCAACCTGCCCACTCCCACGGAGCTGGAAAACTTCGACCACCGGATCCGCCGGCACACGCTGCTGCACGAGGACCTCAAGGGCTTCTTCGGCGGCTTCCCGCGGGATGCCCACCCGATGCCGGTGCTCTCCTCCGCTGTCAGTGCCCTGTCCACGTTCTACCAGGACTCGCTGGACCCCTTTGACGAGGAACAGGTGGAACTCTCCACCGTCCGCCTCATGGCCAAGCTGCCGGTCATCGCTGCCTACGCGCACAAGAAGAGCATCGGCCAGCCGATGCTGTACCCGGACAACTCCATGAACCTGGTGGAGAACTTCATGCGGCTCTCCTTCGGCCTGCCGGCCGAGCCGTACGAACTCGACCCGAAGCTGGTCAAGGCCCTGGACCTGCTGCTGATCCTGCACGCAGACCACGAGCAGAACTGTTCGACGTCGACCGTTCGCCTGGTCGGAAGCTCCAACGCCAACATGTTCGCTTCCATTTCCGCCGGCATCAGCGCCCTCTTCGGCCCGCTGCACGGCGGCGCCAACGAAGCCGTGCTGAACATGCTGCGGGACATCCAGTCCAACGGCATGAAGCCGGAAGACTTCATGGAGAAGGTCAAGAACAAGGAAGACGGCGTGAAGCTGATGGGCTTCGGGCACCGCGTCTACAAGAACTACGATCCGCGTGCCAAGATCGTCAAGGCCACCGCACACGAGATCCTGGCGGACCTCGGCGGCAACGACGAGCTGCTGGACATCGCGATGCGCCTGGAGGAAAAGGCCCTGGCGGACGACTACTTCATTGAGCGCAAGCTCTACCCGAACGTAGACTTCTACACCGGCCTCATCTACAAGGCGATGGGCTTCCCGGAGAAGATGTTCACCGTGCTCTTCGCCATTGGCCGCATGCCGGGCTGGATCGCCCAGTGGCGCGAAATGATGCAGGATCCGCAGACCAAGATCGGCCGTCCGCGCCAGCTGTACACGGGTGTGCCGGAGCGCAACTACCCGGAGCGCTAAAAATATGCGAAAGGGCGGGCCTGCTTCCTCGAAACGAGGAAGCAGGCCCGCCCTTTGCTGTAGGCGGCTGTTGCTGGCTGTGGATAGTTAGGAAGCGTAGCCCTGCGGGTTCTGCTTCTGCCAGTTCCAGTGGTCCCGGCACATGTCATCGAGTGAGCGGCCGGCGGACCAGCCGAGCTCAGCCAGTGCGGCCGAGGGATCGGCGTAGCTGACGGCGGCATCGCCGGGACGGCGCGGGGCGAACTCGTAGGGGACCTCCTTGCCGGCGGCCTTGGAGAAGGCGGCAAGCACCTCCAGGACGGAGGAGCCGTTGCCGGTGCCCAGGTTCCACCGCTTGACCCCCTTGCGGGACGCGATGTAGTCCAGTGCAGCGAGGTGGCCGGCGGCCAGGTCCATGACGTGGATGTAGTCGCGCACGCCTGTTCCGTCCGGGGTGGGGTAGTCGTTCCCGAAGACCATAACCTTCTCGCGGCGTCCCACTGCCACCTGGGCGACGAAGGGGAGCAGGTTATTCGGCACACCCGTCGGATCCTCGCCGATGCGGCCGGACTCATGGGCGCCGACCGGGTTGAAGTAGCGCAGCAGGGCGATACTCCAGCGTTCGTCCGCCGCACCCAGATCGGCCAGGATGTCTTCGATCTGTTCCTTGGTCCGGCCGTAGGGGTTCACGGCGTCCATCGGCATTTTTTCGACCAGCGGTACTTCCTCAGAGGCGCCGTAGACGGTAGCCGAGGAGCTGAAAACGATGGTCCGTACGTCGTGCCGGTCCATAACCTCGAGCAGGTTCAGGGTGCCGGCAACGTTGTTCCGGTAGTAGTACAGCGGTTTCGCCACCGACTCGCCTACGGCCTTCAGCCCGGCGAAGTGGATTACCGCTTCGGGGGAGTGTTTGGCGAAGATATCCTCGAGCGCCTGCGGATCCAGCAGGTCCGCCTGGACGAACTCCGCTGTGCGTCCGGAAAGTTCCTGGACACGCTTCAGGGATTCGGTGCTGGAGTTGGCCAGGTTATCCACTACGACGACGTCGTGGCCCGCCTGGAGCAGCTCCAGCGTGGTGTGGGAGCCGATGTAACCGGTTCCTCCGGTGACTAGTATTCGCATGCTTCCAGCCTAATGGGTGGCGGCCGCCGCTCCCGGCAGCTGCTAGCCGACCCCTACGGGCGCAATGTGGATGGCGACCTGGGAATCGGGGGCGTCGGATGCGGTCCATTCCCCGGATCCGCGGGTCCAGGTCTTGGAATCGTAGGAGACTTCATTGATGCCCAGGGTTGCGGCGTTCGCGACGGCCCAGTGGGCCAGGGACCAGCCGTAACCGCTGGAAGCGCCGACGAGCAGCACGTCTCCGAGCACCGCGGCCTGCTGTGTGCCGTACAGGGCTTCCATGGCGGCCAGGATTGTTTGGGGATTTCCTGGGACTGCGGCGGGGTTCAGGACACAGGTCAGTGCTGCCGGGGACTGGCCGGTAAGGGCTGAGGCGAATGCCCGGCCCTCAGGCTCGTGGTCGGCGTAGGCATCCGGGTAGGCGCTGCGCTGGACGGTCTGGGCCGCCACTGTTATCGGCAGGTCCTGGTAGCCCTCCACTTTGACGAGCGCGTCGAAGAAAGCGTTGGCGGCGTAGACCGGGTCCATCACCTGCTCCTGGGTACCCCACCCCGAGGACGGACGCTGCTGGAACAGGCCCCGGGAGTCCGGGCCGGCTTCGTCTCCGTAGTTCAGGTTCCGCAGCCCGGATTCCTGGACCGCCGTCGCCAGCGCGATCGACGCCGCCCGCGGTGGAAGTCCGCGGGCGACGGCGACGGACGTGATGGTCGCGGCATTTGCGGCCTGCTCAGGAGTCAGCTGCCAGGAACTGTCATCGACGGACGCGGTGCAGCTTTCCCGGACCGGCCGGTCTTCACCGGAGCCGGCGAGGATGAGGACGTAGAGAGCCACCACTGCGGCTCCGGCACCTGCCAGGAGCAACACGCTCACCCGTTTCCGCCGGGCGGACAGCTGAGGGTTGCGGCGGTCCACGTCTCTCCTCCGTTGGCCGCGGCGCGCCTAGTTGGCGTGCAGCGCCGCGTTCAGTTCAACGGTGCGGGCCAGCCGGGGGAGGACCTCGACGGCGCCGGTCACCGAGTTGCGGCGGAACAGCAGGCCGGGGACGCCGGAGAGGTCGGCAGCCTTCACCGTCCGGGCCTCGCCGCTTTCCGGATCCACCACGCTGACCCTGGTGCCGGCAGTGATGTAGAGGCCGGCCTCCACGACGCTGTCATCGCCAATGCTGATGCCCACGCCTGAGTTGGCGCCCAGGAGGACGCGTTCCCCGACGGTGATCCGTTCCTTGCCGCCACCTGAAAGCGTGCCCATGATCGAAGCCCCGCCGCCGACATCGCTGCCGTCGCCGACCACTACGCCGGCGGAAATGCGGCCTTCAACCATCGACGTGCCCAGCGTGCCGGCATTGAAGTTGACGAAGCCTTCGTGCATCACCGTGGTGCCTTCGGCCAGGTGGGCGCCGAGGCGGACCCGGTCCGCGTCGGCAATGCGGACACCCGAAGGCAGGACGTAGTCCACCATCCGCGGGAACTTATCCACGCCGTACACGCTCACCTGGCCGCGGGCGCGCAGGCCAACACGGACCTGGTCGAACCCGGCCACCTGGCAGGGGCCGAAGTTGGTCCAGACGACGTTGGGGAGGACACCGAAAACGCCGTCGAGGTTGATGGTGTTGGGAGCGGCAAGCCGGGCGGAGAGGACATGCAGGCGAAGGTAGGCGTCGGCCGTGGACCCCGGAGCTGCATCCAGGTCGATCTGCGTCTGAACGACCTCGCCGCGGGTGCCGCGGACATCGTCTGCCATGGCTTCGGCGGCCTTGTCCAGCTCAGTGGCCAGCGCGGCGTCGGCTTCGAAGGGGGACAGCAGCGGCCGCGGGTACCAGACGTCAAGGACGGTGCCGTCTGCGGCTACGGTAGCCAGTCCAAGGCCGGAGGCGGTGCGGGCGGTCGGGGCTGATGAAGTGCTGGAAGTCATGGGTTCCACTCTACCGAGCGGTAGTCTGGTTCGGTGACTGTATTACCTGTTAACCGCCTGGACCTGGAGGGCGACGTCGCTGCCCTCACCGCCACGCTGATGGACATCGAAAGTGTCTCCGGAAACGAGGCAGCCATCGCCGACGCGGTCGAAGCCGCGCTGCGCGCCCTGGACCACCTGGAGGTGGTGCGCGACGGCGATTCGATCATGGCGCGGACCAGCCACGGCCGGGCCGAGCGGGTGATCCTGGCCGGACACCTGGATACCGTGCCGCTGCCGACCGTCCCCGGATCCCGGGGCACCGTGCCCTCGAGCTGGGACGGCGAGGTGCTGTACGGGCGCGGGGCCACCGACATGAAGGGCGGCGTTGCCGTCCAGCTGGCCCTCGCCGCGCAGCTAACCGACCCCACCCGGGACATCACTTTCATCTTCTACGACCATGAGGAAGTGGATGCCTCGCTCAGCGGCCTGGGCCGGCTCGCGAAGAGCTACCCGGACTGGCTGCAGGCAGACTTCGCGATCCTGCTGGAACCAACCGACGGCACGGTGGAAGGCGGCTGCAACGGGACCATGCGGTTCCAGGCCCGGACCAGCGGGAAGGCGGCGCACTCGGCACGCGCGTGGATGGGGGAGAACGCCATCCACGCCGCAGCGGAAATCCTCGTGCGGCTGCGGGACCACCAGCCCGCGACCGTTCAGGTCGAAGGGCTGGACTACCGCGAATCGCTCAACGCCGTCCGCATCAGCGGCGGCACCGCGGGCAACGTCATCCCCGACGCCGCCGTCGTGGAAATCAATTACCGGTTTGCCCCGGACAAGGACCTGGCCCAGGCGGAAGCCTACGTCCGGAACCTGCTGGACGGCTTCGACCTGGTCCTTACGGACGCGTCCGCCGGGGCCCGGCCGGGCTTGGACCGTCCCGCCGCTGCCAGCTTCGTGGCCGCCGTGGGAGCGGAACCGAAACCCAAATACGGGTGGACCGACGTCGCCCGCTTCAGCGCACTGGGGATCCCGGCCGTGAACTTCGGCCCGGGGGATGCGCTGCTGGCGCATTCCGACAACGAGCACGTGCACGCAGATGCCATCCGCGAGTGCCTGCGGGCGCTGCGGACGTGGCTGGGCTAGCCCACCCGAATCGAGATAGCAGAAAGTGCCCTTTAGAAGCTTCTAAAGGGCACTTTCTGCGTTTCAATAAAATCAGCCGGTGCTGTTACCTCGTGGGGGCGGGAAGGCCTTCCGGCTCCACGGCCTCCTCGGTCCTGAGCAGGTTTCCGGACCGGGCGCCAAGGCGCCGGGACAGGCGCTGCGCGGCGAACGTCAGCAGCATGTTCAGCACGATGAAGATCGCGGCTGTAACCAGCAGTGCCGGCAGGATGTTGCCTTCACCTGCCGCCAGTCTGCGGGCGTAGGCCAGCAGATCGGTATAGCCGATGAAAGTTCCCAGGGCGGAGTCCTTCAGGATCACGACGAACTGGCTCAGCAGCGCCGGCAACATGGCCACGAGGGCCTGCGGCACCTCGATCGAGCGCAGTGATTGGCTCGGGGTCAGGCCGATAGCCAGCCCGGCTTCACGCTGGCCCTTGGGCAGCCCGAAGACGCCGGAACGCACCAACTCGGCGATGACCGACCCGTTGTAGAGCGTCAGGGCCAGGACCACTGCCACAAACGGCACCTGGTCCGAGGCGACAGGCGTCGACTTCGAAAGGAACTGGTAGAAGAAGATCATCATCAGCAGCACCGGAACGGCGCGGAAGAACTCCACGATCACTCCGGAGGTCCAGCTGATGGCCTTGACCGAGGACAGCCGGCCGAGCCCGAAGATCAGGCCGAAGAGGATCGAGGTAATGATCGCAACGCCTGCTGCCCGCAGCGTGGCCAGCAGGCCCGGGAGCATAAAGAACTCCCAGGTGCGCCACTCAAGGAACGGAGCCCACTTCGCAGCGTCAAACTGGCCCTTCTCCGCCAGCCCGTTCACTATCAGGGCGATCAAGGCCAGGATAAACAGGACGCCGAGGATATTGCCGAACATGATCCGGCGGCGGGCCCGGGGCCCCGGTGCGTCGAAAAGAACACTCTGGCTCATCGGGCCACCGCCAGCTTCTTCGAGGCCCACGTGGTCAGCAGGCCGATCGGGATCACGATGAGGACGAAGCCCATCGCGAAGGTCAGGAAGATCTGCGTCATGAGGTCCGGACGGAATTCAATCATGGTCTTCATCAGCCCCGACGCTTCGGCCACGGATGCCGTAGCGGCCACCGTGGTGTTTTTCGCCAGGGCAATCAGGACGTTGCCCAGGGGTGCGATGGCGCCGCGGAAAGCCTGCGGCAGAATGATCAGCCAGGCGGCGGGCACAAATGAGAGCCCGATGGAGCGGGCCGCCTCCGCCTGTCCCAGCGGAACAGTGTTCACGCCGCTGCGGATCGCCTCGCAGACGAACGCCGCGTGGTAGACCGACAGGGACAGGATGGCGATCCGGAAGAAGTTGAGATTGAAATCGCTGGACAGGCTGAACTGGAGCTGGGACCACAGGGCCAGCGCACCGAAGACCATGATGATGGTCAGCGGGGTATTCCGAAAGATGTTCACGTACGCCGTACCGAACCAGCGCAGGCTGGCAATCGGCGAAATCCGCATCACGGCCAGCAGGGTGCCGAGCACCAGCGACCAGATACCGGCCCAGAACGTCAGTTGGATGTTGACCCAGAAGGCCCCGACGACGTCGTATTCGCCGAACAGTTCGAGAAAACCTTCCATATGCCACCTCTTCCGTGGAGATAAAGTGCGGAGCCCGGGGCGGAGCCATGGCCCCGCCCCGGGCTTTGCCGCCGAGAACCCGGCGGAGGTGTTGCTGCTAAGCGCAGGCCGCCGGCGTCGGCGGGTTCAGCTCAGCGTTGAAGGTGTAATCGGCACCCTCGGTGTTCTTCTTGATGGCTTCTTCCCAGGCACCTGAGTCGATCATCTTCTGGATAGCGGCGTTGATGTCTTCACACTTGTCGCTGTCCTTCGGGATGCCGACGCCGTACTGCTCTTCGGAGAAGGTGTTGCCGACAACCTTGAACTGGCCCTTGTTCGCTTCGGTGGAGGCAAGGCCGGCAAGGATGATGTCATCGGTCGTGACGGCGTCGATCGAGCCGCCCTGCATCGCGGTCACACACTCGGCGTAGCTCGGCTGCTCCATCAGGTTCACGTCGGAGGCCAGGGTGTCCTTGATCTTCTGGGCGGACGTGGAACCGGTGACGGAGCACAGGTTCTTGCCGTTGAGATCCTCGGGGCCCTTGATGTCGTTGTTGTCGGAGCGGACCAGCAGGTCCTGGCCGGCCACGAAGTACGGTCCGGCGAAGCCGACCTTTTCCTTACGGGTATCCGTGATCGAGTAGGTCGCGAAGATCATGTCGACCTGGTCGTTTTCGAGCATATTCTCGCGCTGGGCGGAGGGGCTCTCCTCGAACTTGATCTGGTCTTCGCTGTAGCCGAGCTCGTTCGCGACGTACTTGGCGACGTCGACGTCGAAGCCGCTGAAGGAGCCGCCTTCATCGAAGCCCAGGCCGGGCTGGTCGTACTTGATGCCGATGCGGATCTTCTCTCCGTCACCCTCCGCGGAGCCGGTGCTCTCGCTGCCGGAATCCCCGCCGCAGGCGGACAGGGTGAGTGCAGCGGCAGCAGCCATTGCCGCAGCGGCATAGAAAGTCTTGCGCATTTTTTCTCCTTGCATAGCGGCAGGATCCTGGTGGGCCCTGCCTTGCCTCATTTGGTGGACGAAAAACTTGTGCGGTTCGGCCCTGGGCGCAGGGGCCTAGTTGGCCAGGATCTTTCCGAGGAAATCCTTGGCGCGGTCGCTCTTCGGGTGCGTGAAGAACTCTTCGGGAGTCGCCTCTTCCACGATCTGTCCGTCGGCCATGAAGATCACGCGGTCCGCTGCCTTACGGGCAAAGCCCATCTCATGGGTAACCACGATCATGGTCATACCCTCATTTGCCAGTTCGACCATGGTGTCGAGGACCTCGGTGATCATTTCCGGGTCGAGGGCCGAGGTAGGTTCGTCGAAGAGCATGACCTTCGGCTTCATCGCCAGGGCACGCGCGATGGCTACACGCTGCTGCTGGCCGCCGGAGAGCTGGGCCGGAAGCTTATTCGCCTGGTTGTCGACGCCTACCCGTTTCAGCAGCTTCATGGCCTGTTCCTTGGCCTCAGCGGACTTTGTCTTCTTCACCTTGACCGGGCCCAGCGCCACATTGTCGAGGATCGACTTGTGGGCAAACAGGTTGAAGGACTGGAAGACCATGCCGACGTCGGCGCGGAGCTTGGCGAGGCCCTTGCCCTCGGCAGGCAGGACCTTGCCGTCAATGGTGATTTCGCCGTCGTCGATCGTCTCCAGGCGGTTGATCGTCCGGCAGAGAGTGGACTTGCCTGAACCGGAAGGGCCAATCACTACAACCACTTCGCCTCGGGCCACATCGAGGTTGATGTCCCGCAGCACGTGGAGGTCCCCGAAGTGCTTGTTTACGTTCTTCAGCGAGACGAGCGGTGCCGCTTGGTCAGGCATAGGCTGCCCGGGTGTTGTGTCACTGGTCATACGTAGAAGATAGCGAACAAATCAGTACACTGTGCTCTCCATCACTCTGCGGGTCGCAAATCGTGACTCAAGAGAAACAAACACAAATCCGTGCAAGAGCCTCCTGTGGTGCAACGGAACCGGCCAGATGGGGAGCGCGGCCACTCCTTCCAGCTAGCCTTGGAGCATGGCAATCAGCGACGAACAGGACCTCAGCAACGCGGTATCGGCGAAGCGCCGTGGCCCGGTGGAACTACGCCGGGGGCAGGCACGGGTGCCGCAGTCGGACCGGTTCCTCCTTGATACCCAGGATGGAACGCACTTCACGCATACCGACCCGTGGCGGGTCCTGCGGATCCAGAGCGAGTTCGTGGAGGGATTCGGAACGCTCTCCGAACTGGGGCCGGCAGTCAGTGTCTTCGGCTCTGCCCGGAGCGTTCCGGGTTCCCGCTGGTACAAAATCGGTGAGGAGGTGGGCCGGTTGCTGTCCGAGGCCGGCCTGGCTGTGATCACGGGAGGCGGACCGGGCTCGATGGAAGCGGCCAACAAGGGCACCGTCGAAGCCGGCGGCGTTTCCGTGGGCCTTGGCATTGAATTGCCGTTCGAAACCGGTCTCAATGACTGGGTGGATCTGGGGATCAACTTCCGGTACTTCTTTGTCCGCAAAACCATGTTCGTCAAGTACGCGCAGGGCTTCATTGTGCTTCCCGGAGGCTTCGGAACGCTGGATGAACTCTTCGAGGCGATGACCCTGGTCCAGACCCAGAAGGTGACCTCCTTCCCCATTGTGCTTATCGGGACGGATTTCTGGTCGCCGTTGCTGGACTGGGTCCGTGAAAGCCTGCTGGAGGAAGGCATGATCTCCGAAAAGGACCTGAAATTGATCCATGTGGTTGATGATCCTGAGGAAGCGGTCCGCCTGGTCATCGCCGACAGCGCGGGGCATATCTCGCTCTAGCTGTCCCCCCTGATCGTCCCCGGCGGCCCGATCTGGGACGATGGAGCGGTGATGATCCTGCTCGCGTTCCTCGCCATCGCCGTCGTCGGGGCTGTGGCCCTCCTTGCGGCCGGACAAATCGGTCCCGGCCGGTGGCGGGGCCGCGCCGCGGAACCGGACACCGGAACACAAACCCAACTGGGCCCGGGGGACCGGAACGCTGAAAGCCGCTTCCCGGCCGCGGCCGGACTCGCAGAACCCGATCCGCGCCTGCCGCCGGTCCTCCTGCCTGACCATCCGGTGGCCGCCGATGTGGGAGACCTGCGTTTCTCCGTGGCCCTGCGCGGCTATCGGATGGATGAGGTGGACGAAGTTCTCGAGCGCCTGGCCGCGGCGCTGCTGGAACGCGACGCCGCCCTCGCCGAACTGCGGGGGCCGCGTTTTGCCGCGGGTGCCGGGACCAACGACATGGGACCGGGCGAAGCCGGACCGGGCGAAAGCGCGCCGGCCGGAGTGGACGAAAGCCGCCCGGAACAGTGAGCGTGCAGGCCGGCCCTGACGGCTTGCCCCGCTGCCCCTGGGCGCTGGGCAGCGCCGATTACCTTGCCTACCACGACGAGGAATGGGGCCGCCCCGTCACGGGTGAGGCGGCGCTCTTCGAACGCCTTTGCCTGGAAGGTTTCCAGGCCGGGCTGAGCTGGATCACGATCCTGCGCAAACGCGAAGCGTTCCGCGAGGCATTCGCCGGATTCGACCCGGCAATCGTGGCGCGGTTCGGTGAGGACGAGATCGGGGAACTGATGGCGAACCCGGGCATCGTGCGCAACCGGGCGAAAATCCAGGCCACGGTTTCCAACGCGCGTGCCCTGCTGGCGCTTCCGGACGAAGAGTCCCTGGAGGCTTTGCTGCAGAAGCACCGCCCCCAGCCCCGGCCGGCACCGCAGGCGACGGCTGACGTCCCGGCGGCCACGCCCGAATCCAAAAGCCTGTCCAGCGAGCTGCGGGCCAGGGGCTTCCGCTTCATCGGGCCGGTCACTGCCTACGCCATGATGCAAGCCACCGGATACGTCAACGACCATCTGGCAGACTGCGTCGTCCGCAGCCGCTGGTAGCAGATCCTGCCCCCGCCCGAGTCCGTCTGTGGCGTCAGACACACCGAAATTTCGCCTGCTTAGCATTTGTGCGGAATAATGGTCCCAAAATGCAGCTCGGTACCCTAAGCAATGGCTTGGAGGCCGATCCGCAGCAGTACTGGTGACTACTCGGGGAACATCCCCGCGGTGCACTTTTGAAAGGGGAACTTCAAGATGGCTGCGATGAAACCGCGTACGGGTGATGGACCTATGGAGGTCACCAAGGAAGGGCGCAGCCTGATCTTGCGGGTGCCGATCGACGGCGGCGGACGCCTGGTTGTCGAACTCAATGCCGAGGAAGCCGGCAAGCTCAAGGAATGCCTCCTGGGCGTCACCAGCTAGGCTGGGTGCATGCGTCCTTCCAGGCAAGTTTCCAAGCCTGCGGGTTCCTTGCAGGCTCCCCGCAGGATGTCCATGACGGCTGTTTCGGCCGGGCCGCCTCAGCCCCGGGCAGGTGAACCTGCCGGGGGCACCGGGATTGAGCCCCGGCCGGACGAGGGTGTGGACGTACTTGCTGTGGCCATCGCTCCGGGCCCTGCCGCGGAGTCTGCCCAGGAAGGGATGGCCGACGGCGCGCGGCCGGTTCCTGAGCCCCGGCCCGGGGCGGTTGAAGCCGCCGTGCGCTACGGCATTGATGTAGCTGCGCGCGCAGATGCCGCCGGTGTCAGCGGGCGGGCGGGCGAGCATCTGGTGGTTGAACCGCCGCGGGGAAGTCAGGGCCTGCCCGGGAAGCTGATCTACCTGGGCGTCGGAGATGAATCCCACCAGCACCTCAGGCGTGCCGGCGCCGCCTTGGCCCGTGCAACGTTCGGAGCACAGAAAATACGCACCACCGTGGTGGACGGACTGACGCCGCAGGCACAGCAGGCGTTCCTTGAGGGCTTCCTGCTTGGCGGCTACCGGGCCCCGAAGACGGGGCTCACCGACGCGGCCAAACCGATGGCTGCGCAGATGGAAGTCGCCGGGCTGAATCCCCAGGCGCTCGCGCTGGCAGAAACCAGTGCACGTGCGGCTTGGCTTGCCCGTGACCTCACTAATACTCCGCCCGACATAGCCACGCCGGCCTGGATGGCTGCACAGGGCCGCGCGGTCGCGGAATCCGCCGGACTCGAATTTGAAGAGTGGGATCCGCGGCGGCTGGCTGCCGAGGGTTTTGGCGGCCTGAACGCAGTGGGTTCGGGGTCCGCGAACGGCCCGCGGCTGGTGCGGGTCACTTACCGCCCCGCTGCCGGCGCAGCCGGAAAGAAATCCGGCCGGGTGGTCCTGGTCGGTAAGGGCATAACCTTCGATTCAGGCGGGATCTCGCTCAAACCGAGGGACTCCATGCCGGCCATGAAGATGGACATGGCCGGATCAGCCGTTGTTCTGGCTGCCGTCCAGGCCGCGGCCGAACTGCGGCTGCCTTTCGAAGTGACGGCACTGCTTGCGCTGGCAGAAAACGCGATCGGCGCCGCGTCCTACCGTCCCGGGGACATCGTTACGACCTGGAACGGCACCACAGTGGAAATCGGCAACACCGACGCCGAAGGGCGGATGGTCCTTGCCGATGCGCTGGCCTACGCCGTGGACCGTCTGAAGCCTGACGCGCTGATCGACGTCGCCACCCTCACTGGTGCCGCCGTGCTGGGATTGGGCAAGCGCCACGCGGCACTGTTCGGCAACGACCCTGCGCTGCTCTCCGCGTTCGAAGCGGCCGCCAGCAGCTCCGGAGAGCCGCTCTGGCAGCTGCCCCTGGTGCCGGACTACGATTACCTGCTTGAATCCGATTCCGCCGACCTGGCGCACGTGGCCCCGGTGGGTGCCAAAGCTGGTGCGGGCGCGATCCTGGGCGCACTGTTCCTGGAAAAGTTCGTTGCCGGTACTCCATGGATCCATGTGGACATCGCCGGGCCCATGGAAGCGGCAGGGGACAGCCACGAGTATGCCAAGGGTGCCACCGGTTTCGGTGCCCGGCTGCTCATTGCGTTCCTTCGGGCCCGGGCCGCCCGCAGCCTGGCAGGATTCGACGCTTCCTAGCGGGCGGGGCGAGTCCGGGGATCGCGGGCCGGCTGGAGCTTGACGGCCAGCAGGAGGCCGTCGCCGGTCGGCAGCAGTGCGGAAACCAGGGCCTCGTTCTCCCGGATAGCCTTGCCCACCTGGCGCATCGTGTTCGTGAGCGGTTCCCTGGCGGCCGGATCGGCAACCCGGCCGTTATCCAGGGCCCCATTAACGATCAGCAGACCTCCGGGCTTCAGCAGCCGGACGGCCTGCTCGGTGTAGACGGGGAAGGCCGGTTTGTCGGCGTCGATGAAGACCAGGTCATAGGCGTTTTCGGTCAGCCGGGGAAGCACCTCGGCGGCACGCCCGGAGATCGTGCGGGTACGGTTTCCCGGGATCCCTGCTTCCGAGTACGCCAACCGTGCAGCCCGCAGATGGTCGACGTCGGAATCAATCGTCGTCAGGACTGACTGGGGTCCCAGCCCGCGCAGCAGGCAGACCCCTGAAACACCGGCACCTGTCCCGACCTCCACAACGGTCTGGGCCTTCGCCGACGCGGCCAGGACGGTCAGCGCCGCACCAACCCCGGTGCTGACGGGGCTAACACCGAGTTCATGTGAACGTTCGCGTGCGCGAAGCAGTACTTCATCCTCGAAAGGCAGCGCCTCCGTGTAGGACCAGTTGGTCTGCTTGTCGGCGCTCATCGGCGATACGTCTCTTTCGGTCAGGAAGTCTGTCTGGAAACAAAGAAGTGCGGCCCGCTTGGCTGGTCTGCCGCTGGGCGCATTACCAGCTTAAGGCCCGCCGCGCCGCAATACGGGCTGGCGCGGCCGTGCGGCGCATCCGTGAAGTGAGCGACGGCCACTGAACGGGTGAGCACGCTTCGGAAAGCGCCGTCGCTTGTGTGCCGAACCCCGGCATGCTAACAGCGAACTCTCAGAAACATGCGCGAACATTGATGCTGAAGCTGGCGCCAGGGCGTACCCCAATACATCCGATACGGAACATCCGGTACAGAAGGGCAGCTGACTTGCGCTTTGGAGGGAGGAAGACCGTGACGGGGACACTGGACGTTTCAGCGGAAGCATCGGCAGGGGCCGAATGGGTGCGTCCGACCTGGGAAGAAGTGGTGCAGGCACACTCCTCGAAGGTCTACCGCCTGGCATACCGTCTGACGGGCAACAAACACGACGCGGAAGACCTCACGCAGGAAGTCTTTGTCCGCGTGTTTCGATCGCTGGCCAACTTCCAGCCCGGAACCCTCGACGGCTGGCTCCACCGGATCACCACGAACCTCTTCCTGGACCAGGCCCGGCGGCGAAGCCGGATCCGGTTCGATGGCATGAGCGAGGAAGCCGAGAGCAGGCTTCCCAGCCCCGGACCGGGGCCCGAGCGGAGCTTCGAATTCAACAACCTCGACGTTGATATCCAGCAGGCGCTGGAAGAGCTTCCCCCCGATTTCCGTGCCGCCGTTGTGCTCTGCGACCTTGAGGGCCTCTCCTACGACGAGGTCGCACGTGCCCTCGGCGTCAAACTTGGTACCGTCCGTTCACGCATTCACCGTGGACGCACGATGCTCAAGGAAAAGCTGGCCCACCGGGATCCCGCCCAGCCCCGCACTCCGGCCGTAAGCCTCAAGATTCCCCGCGTGGTGGGAGCCGGATAGCGAATATGCGCCACCCCCGACGCCTTATCCGTGAGTTCCTGGACGCGGAACTACCAGAGCGTAAACGGACAGCGGTTCAGGCCCACCTGGATCGCTGTGCGCACTGCCGGTCCCTCGTCGAAGAGGAACGGCGCCTGCGCATCCGCCTGCGGGCAATGAGCGTACCGCGGCCGGGGGAGGACCTGGCCCGGCGAATTGTGGCCGGCAGTGCTTCCCTTCCGACAGCAGCGGAGGCCAAACGCCCCCGGTCCCGCGGCCGCTACGTCGTCGCCTTTGGCAGCATCCTGACCCTTGTTTCAGGCTTCGTGCTTGCCGGGGCCTACGTCCTCGGAACCATGGCGGACGAGCCTCTTTCCTCACCCCAGCACGCCTACTTGCTTGCCGGCTGGAACCAGATCGCCGAGAACCCGTCAGAGGACCTCTCGAGGGAGGCGCTGCAGGAGCTGCGCGACTCCGGCTGGTCCTGCCCGGAACTCTCAGAACTCGGTTTCACCCTTGAGGGAGCAACCACCACGCAGGTGGCAGGACAACCCGCCGTCGCCCTGTCCCTCGAACGCAACGGCGAGAAGATCAAACTGTACGAACAGCGTCCGGTCCATGGAGAGCGCACCCCGGATGTCCTGCATGCCGTCAGCGAACGCCCGGTGGCAGAGGAGGGGTTCACCCTCCAGACCGGTAATTCTGCAACGGCGCCGCAGGTCTGGCAGAACGCCTCCCGGCCGGGCGAAGCCGTCCTCTCCACCGGGAATGTTACTTACACCATTGCGTCATCTGCGCCGCACGGTACTGTGGCCGGGGCAGTCAGCGAACTCTCACTGACGGAGTCCGCGCAGCTGCTCGTCCCTGCCAGGGACCGGGATTCCGGGCCTGTGGACCGGGTCATGCGCGGCTTCTCACTGTTGGCCGGGGCCGGACGTTCACTTTGACTCCGCTCCGGAAGTGGCCTCAATCGAGCGGGAAAAGGTAACCTTCAGAAGTGTTCGGAATAAATGGCTATGAGCTGATCGTCCTGGCAATCCTTGCCGTGGCCATTCTCGGCCCCGAACGGCTGCCCGAATACGCTTCCCAGCTGGCACGCCTGGTCCGCGAACTCCGACGCATGGCGAGCGGAGCACGGGAGCAGCTGCGCGAAGAAGTCGGCCCGGAGATTGATGACGTGGACTGGCGCAAGCTTGATCCACGCCAGTACGATCCGCGGCGGATTATCAAGGAAGCCCTGCTGGACGACGTCGAATCGGCGGTCCGTCCCGCACCGCGGCAGGGCACATCCGGGCATCCTGTCCGCAGCTCCGCCGCAGCGCCCGCGGCAGCAGCACCGGCAGCCCCAGTGCAAACAGCACCGCCACCCGTGCAGCGCCTCGAACGGCTCGCAGCCGGGGAATCCGCACCCTTCGATGTAGAGGCCACCTAGCCTCTTCACCGGGGAGCACCACTACGCCAGGCTCATCGCCATCCCCACGACCCGATTAGAATCGGCGGAACGAACCCGATGAAGACCAAGTAATTACCTCCGCTCTGATACCTCACAGACATGTCTGTGAGGTATCAGAGCGGAGGCTCTTACGGGGTTCGGCTGGGGGGAACCCGCCTGCCCCGGGTGCGCTCGAAGGCAGCAGCGAGGGTGAGGAGGCTTACGTCGCTGTAAGGGGTGCCTGCGAAGGTTAGGCCTACCGGCATCTGGATATCGCTCATGACGCCCAAAGGGACAGTGACGGTGGGGATGCCGAAGTGGCGGATCGCAATGTTGCCGTTGGCGACCCAGACCCCGTTCTTCCACCCGGCTTCGGCGGAGGCAGTGTTCACATCCATATCGGCAGGACCGATATCCGCGACGGCTGGGAACACTACGGCGTCGAGCCCTTGTCTTTGTATCCATTCGTCGAAGTCCAGGCGCCGCGTTTCCTCCAGCCCAGCGATCCCGTCCGCCAGGAACGGAATGTCCGTGAAATGGGTTCTCGGATTGTCCGCGACAACCGCCGGGAACTGCTCGACGCCGTCTTCGAACCCCTCGTACCGATCGGGGAGGGCCCCGGGCGGTTCCGGAAAGATCCGGTCACCATCGATCCGGGAGAGCGAAGACAGGTTCGGATCGGCGTTCGCGTTGAGGAAGTCCTCCCAGGCCCAGGCCGCAAGATCCACGAGCTCCGCCTGCAGGTAGTCAGGGCTGACGAGCCCTCGGGACTTAATCGTCGGGGCACCTGCCCGGTCCCCTTCGTAGTTCGAGACAAGCGGAAAGTCTACTTCGACGACCGTGGCGCCGGCCGTTTCAAGGTCGCTGCGGGCGGCTTCCCAGAGGGCGAGGATCGATGCCCTGGTCTCGATGCGTTGCCCGGTTGGCCCCCCGATCCCTCCGGGGATTCCGGTACCGGCCTCTGGGTCCTGGTTGATATACATGCGCGGCACACCGAAGCGTTTGCCCCGCAGACCGGCGCGTGCTGCCGCCTGGCTGGCAGGGGCTGCCGACAGATAGCTTTCCGGGCGGTGTTCCAGAACGTCGGGAATGTCGAGCCAAGGCTGGCTCCGCCAGAAATCGCCGCGGGTCTCACTGTCGGGCTGGACGATGGTGTCGAGCAGGATGAGCAGGTCCTCCATGCTTCGGGTGTGAGGTACGACGACGTCCATGGTCGGCGTGAGTGGCCAGTTGCCGCGCATCGAGATGATGCCCCTGCTCGGGGTATACGCGCAGAGCGCGTTGTTAGAGGCCGGGGCGCGTCCACTGGACCAGGTCTCCTCCCCGAGCCCAAAAGCGCACAGTGACGCCGCGGTGGCGGTTCCGGAACCGTTCGATGATCCGGAACCGAACGCCGAAGTGAGCCATTTGGCGTTGTAGGGGCTTTCCGCTCTGCCGTATGCACCGCGTTGCATGCCCCCGTTCGCCATCGGCGGCATGTTCGTGAGGCCGAGGAGCACGGCGCCCGCTTCCCGGAGTCGTTCAATAGTGAAGGCATCTCGCTGGGCGACCAGGCTGGTGAATGCTGGCGAGCCTGCTGCTGCGGTGAGGCCGGACGCGAGGTAGCTGTTTTTCGCCGAGTAGGGGATGCCGTCGAGGAGCCCGATTGTTTCGCCCCGAGCTCGACGCTCATCCGAGGCGATGGCGTCGGCGCGGGCACCAGGGTTCATCACCACGAAGGAGTTGAGTTCTGTTGCCGTTCCGGGAACGTCGTAACGGCGGATGCGTTCAAGGTAGGCATCGAGCAGGTCCACCGCCGTCGTGCGGCCGTCTTGGAGTGCGGCTGCGAGGTCGCGGATGGAAGCTTCGACGACGTTCACGGCGCTCATGCTGCGGAGACCTTCGGCTGTTGTTGGGTGATGCAATGGATTCCTCCGCCATCGGCGAAGATAGGCCGGGCTTCAACCGTGATCGCGCGCCGGCCCGGGTAGGCGGCTTCGAGGATTTCCCGGGCGTGCGCATCAGCAACGGGTTCTCCGAAACCGCAGGCGATGATGCCGTCGTTGACGACAAGGTGGTTCACGTAGCTGTAGTCGACAAATCCTTCGTCGTCCCGGAGGACCGTCGGTGCAGGAAGCTCAGTGACCTGCAGTCTGCGCCCGGCGGCATCGGTGGAGTTTGAGAGCACCGCGTGCAGCCTTCTGGAAACTTCGTAGTCGGGATGGTCAGGGTTGGTCTGGGAATGCAGGAGCACTTTCCCAGGGGACGTGATCGTAGCCAGCATGTCGACGTGCCCGTTCGTCCCGAAGTCCTCATAGTCGCGGGCGAGCCCGCGGGGCAGCCAGATCGCCTTGGTCGCACCAATTGTGCGGGCGAGCTCGGCCTCGATTCGTTCCTTGTCGGCGTAGGGGTTGCGACGGGGGTCGAGCTGCACGGTCTCGGTGAGCAGCACCGTGCCTTCACCGTCGACATGAATGCCACCGCCTTCGTTCACCATCATGGAGCTCACCCTGGTTGCACCGACGAGATCGGCGACGAATTGCGCATTCTGATTCGCTCGTTCCCAGCGCGACCAGGAATGGGCACCCCAGCCGTTGAAGACCCAATCCACGGCACCGAGTTCACCGGGGCGCTCGTCATCGACGACGAAGGTTGGGCCGTGGTCGCGCATCCAGCACTCGTCGATCGGGGTTTCGAAGAGTTCGATCTCCGAATTCAGCAGGGTGCGGGCGCGACGCGCCTCCGAGGGATCGACCAGCATGGATACCGGTTCGAATTCGGTGATCGCGTTCGCGACGTCTGCCCACGCCCGGTAGGTGTCGGCGCGGCTGGCTTCGCTGCCGCCGAGCGCGGGTCCTTCGCAGGGGAACGCCATCCAGGTGCGCTCATGCAGATCGGTTTCGCTGGGCATTCGCCAGTTCATCAGTGTTCTTCCAATCGGTTGTTGTGTTCGGTGGCTTGAGTGGTGGACTCCTGGAGGTCGTGGGCTCCTCCCGGACGCAGTTTCGGGTCTGCGAATGGTTTGCTGGAATACCACAGCAGCGCGTAGAGGGCAGCAGCGAGTATTGGCGCCACGATCGCTGACAGGTCGGCTCCGCCTAAGGCCTGCGCGATCGGACCCATGTAGAGCGTGGTGTTCGCCATGAGGACTGCCGCTGTTGTGCCGACAATCTGCGCGATAACGCCCGGCCAGAACCAGCCGTTGGAGTACCAGAAAGGGGAGCCCGGCCGCTCGTCGTTCAGCGCGATGCCGTTGTAGCGGTTCCTGCGCAGGATGATGTCCACCGAATAGATCGCAATCAGCGGCCCGAGGACCGTGACAGTGAGTTCGAGGGCGTACTCCATCGTGTCGAGAAAGCCGGGAGACAAGAAAGTGAGCCAGTAGGAGGCTCCTGTGGCGATGACGGCAGTGATCAGCACCATGAGGACCCGGGGCGCTTTGAGCCCGAGCCCCTGGGCCGAGAGTCCCGCAGAATAGGCGACGACGGCGTTGTTGGTGATGCAACCGATGATCACGATCCCGAGGAAGATCGGGGTGAACCAGGGCGGCACGATCTCTTGGATCGTGAGCTGGGGGTCCGTCATGTCGATCGCAGTCGCTGCGAGGATCCCGATGATGCTGATGAAGAGGGTCGGGATCAGTCCGCCGAGGGCGGTCCACCAAGCGACCGCGGTCTTCGAGGTGTTCTCCGGAAGGTACCGCGAGTAGTCGGCGCCGGTTCCCCAGGAGAGCGGGCCGGACGCCACGATGGCGTATCCGAGAAGCAACGCGGCCCAGTGGTCCTTCGTCCCGAGCGGCTCTGGTGTGAAAGTGAAATCCGCTGAGCCGATGACGAAGAATCCGAGCACGATAAACGCGATCGCAAGCGTGGCAGACAAGTAGGGTGAGGCCTTCACGATGGCGTCGTACCCGTACACGCTGAGGATGTAGCTCAGGAAGGCAATCGCCAGAAGCAGGATCCAGCCGGCGTGCGGCGGGATTGGAAAACCTACGAGTTCGAAGAGCGCGAGTGTGGCAAACGTGGCGACGGTGATGTTGATGACTTCGTAGAAGAGCCCGATGACCAGGCCTTGGCCCGCGCCGAACACCCGGTTGCCCCGAATCCCAAACATTGAGCGCATGACAGTGACGCTGGGGGTTCCCGATGCTGGGCCGCTGACTGACAACCAGCCCACGGCGATCCACCAGAGGTTGCCGAGCAGCGTCACGATGATCGCTTCCCACACGCTCAACCCGATCAGGATCAGCAGGCCCCCGAAGGTGAATGACAGATAGTTGACGTTGGACCCCATCCAGACCCAGAACAGGTCAAACGGACGCCCGTGCCGCTCTTCATGGGGGATGAAATCGATGCCATGCACCTCAACAAGGGATGAACTGGCACCACGTTTATTCCCGTCCGCCGCCTCACTGTTTGTAGGCATGTTCTGGGCACCGTGCCTGAAGTTCATGAATAACTCCCCCTCGGGTTCGACCTAATTTATCGCGTGATAAATTAGATTGTGACTATAGTCATAGACAGGAGGGGCAATGTCAACCACGGTAAGTTCGTCCAACAAGGGCACTGCGCGCAAGGCCCCGGCTGAACGGGCTGCGGACATCCTGGACAGCGCCTGCAAGCTTGCAGTAGAGCAAGGCCTGTCATCTCTGACGCTGCGCTCAGTTGCGGCGCGTGCGGGGGTGACCTCCACCCTGGTCGCCCACTACTCCGACGGGGTCGATGGATTGATTGCTGAAGTCTTCACCCGCATTGTCAGCAGGGAAATCGAGGAAGTTCGCGCGGCAGCTGCCGGGGGGAGAACTCCGACCCAGCGCCTTCGCACGCTTTGTGAAGAGCTGCTCGACGGCACCCGGGACAACACCACCCTGGTATGGGTCGAGGCTTTGGCCATGGGGTACCGCAACGAACGCCTCGCCACGTCGGTTCGGGCTTCGCTGGACGACTGGCAGCAGTTGTTCTCGAGTGTGATCGCGGACGGTGTGTCATGCGGTGAATTTGCCGTGCATTCTCCGGCAGCCGCAGCGTGGCAGATTCAAGGACTCATCGATGGAGTCAACGAGCAGGCACTGGTATTGCAGCAGGCACCTGCTTCACGCGGAGACCTGATCTATGGTGCGGCTGAGAGGATCCTGGGGTTGCAGCCGGGATCGCTGGACCTGAACCCTGATCCGACGGTGGTGGCGGGGCGCACTGAATGAGAAATGCCCTCGGCGCCGGACGTTTCACCCGGCCGCGGACGTCCTTGCACGATCGTGTACCGGCACGAAAGCCTCGATCAGGTAGCCGGTGATCATGAGCGTGATGGCCCCCGCCGCAGGTGCATCCCAGTCAGCCGCGCGGGGTGACGCCGAGGCTCAGGCCCGATAGCCCGCGCGGACGGCGGCCAAGTGCCTGGGCGATGCGCCGCAGTTCCGCGCCTGCGGTTCCGTCCTGGGCAGCGGATTCCGTCAGTACCACCGGCAGGCCGGCGTCGCCGCCTTCACGCAGACGGACGTCCAGCGGAATGCTTCCGAGCAGCGGAACATCGTAGCCGAGCGCGCTGGCCAGCCGCTCGGAGACCAGCTCACCGCCGCCGGAGCCAAAGAGCTCCATCCGCTCCCCGTTCGGCAGGCTCAGCCAGGACATGTTCTCGATGACACCGGAGACTTTCTGCCCGGTTTGCGCGGCCACGGTTCCCGCACGTTCGGCGACGTCAGCGGCAGCGGCCTGTGGAGTGGTGACCACTAGGATTTCGGCAGAGGGCAGCAGCTGCCCCACCGAAATGGCGATGTCCCCAGTGCCCGGGGGCAGGTCCAAGAGCAGTACGTCCAGGTCGCCGAAATACACATCGGTGAGGAACTGCTCCAGTGCCCGGTGCAGCATAGGTCCGCGCCAGGCCACCGGCTTGTTGCCGTCAAGGAACATACCGATGGAAATGGTCTTAATGCCGTGCGCCACCGGTGGAAGGATCATCTCATCGACGCGGGTCGGGGGAGCGGTGATGCCGAGCAGGCCCGGGACCGAGAAGCCATGGACGTCGGCGTCCACGATTCCCACCCGCAGACCGGAGGCAGCCATGGCTGCCGCGAGGTTGACGGTGACGGTGGATTTGCCCACCCCGCCCTTGCCACTGGCCACCGCGTAGACCCGGGTGAGGGAACCCGGACGGTTGAACGGTATGCCGCGCTCAGCACCCGGGCCGCGCAGCATCTCCTTGAGTGCCTCGCGCTGTTCGGGACTCATGACGTCCAGCTCGACGTCCACACTCGTAATGCCGGGCACCCCGGCGAGTTCGCGTTCGACGTCGCCGGTTATGGTCCCGCGCAGCGGGCAGCCCGCAATGGTCAGCAGCACGGAGACCCGGGCCGCTCCGGCGTCGTCCACGTCGACGCTGCGCAGCATGCCCAGCTCCGTAATGGGCCGCCGCAGCTCCGGGTCGATCACCCGGTCAAGGGCGGCGCGGGCCTGTTCCTGCAGGGTCTTGCCAGATTCGTTTACGGGCACTGCTTAGTCTTCTCCTGGTCCGGGCGCAATCTTGGGCAGCGCCGCAGTGGCGTCCTGGCCCCGGCGGCGCTGGTTCCGGCGGCTGGAGTCGTCCCGGCTGTCGTTCGCTTCCAGGAGTTCTTCCAGGAGGCTGCGGATCTCGGAACGGACATAATCGCGGGTTGCCACTTCGCGCAACGCGATGCGCACCTCGGCGATTTCCCGTGTGAGGTATTCGGTGTCCATAAGGTTGCGTTCGGCGCGTTCGCGGTCCTGCCGCACGGAAACGCGGTCCCTGTCATCCTGCCGGTTTTGGGCCAGCAGCAGCAGGGGCGCGGCGTACGAGGCCTGGAGCGAGAGCATCAGGGTCAGCAGCGTGAAGCCCAGTGCAACGCTGTCGAAGCGCAGTGAAACCGGGCCCCATGTATTCCAGCCCAGCCAGAGGACACAGAAAACCGTCATGTACAGCAGGAACTGCGGGGTGCCCATGAAGCGGGCAAAGTTCTCTGTGGCATGGCCAAAGGCATCGGGGTTCGGGGAGAGCCGCGGCAGCCACCGGGTGCGGGCGGTGCGAGGGGTGTCCAGGCCGTCGGCACGAGGACGGTTCTTGTCAGCCATTGTTCCTTCCCTGCCATGTGATGGGGCCGGTTTCGTCAGAGGCGCGCCAGTCGTCGGGGAGCAGATGGTCCAGCACGTCATCCACCGTTACAGCTCCCACGAGCCGGCCGCCGTCGTTCACTACCGGTAAAGAGTTCAGGTTGTAGGTTGCGAGCATCCGGGAGATCTCGCTGATGTCCGCGTAGTCACGGACCGGCTCCAGATCGGTGTCCAGGATATTTCCCAGGGCCTCGGGCGGAGCCGAACGCAGCAGCTGCTGGATGTGGACGACGCCGAGATAGCGCCCGGTGGGCGTTTCCAGAGGCGGCCGGCAGACATAGATCGAGGAGGCGAGAGCCGGGGTAAGCTCTTCCCGCCGGACGTGCGCCAGGGCCTCGGCCACCGTTGCCTCCGGGGGAAGGATGACAGGCACCGGGGTCATGACGGATCCGGCGGTGTCCTCTTCGTACTCCATCAGGCGGCGCACGTCGCGGGCATCCTCGGGCTCCATCAGCTGCAGGAGCTCTTCCTTCTGTTCCTCGGGCAGCTCGTTCAGCAGGTCAGCGGCGTCGTCCGGATCCATTTCCTCCAGCACGTCGGCTGCACGCTCCAGGTCCAGGGACTGCAGGATCTGGACCTGGTCGTCATCGGGGAGTTCCTGCAGCACGTCGGCAAGGCGTTCGTCCTGCAGCTCACTGGCTACTTCGATGCGTCGCTTGCCGCTCATTTCATGCAGGGCTTCGGCGAAGTCCGCTGCCTTCAGGTCATCATGCTTGGCCACGAACTGCGTGGCTGCCTGCGGACCGCTGATGTCCCAGTGGTAGATCTCCGCCCAGTCCACAATCAGCAGTTCGCCGCGCCGGCGCAGTCCGCGCAGCCGGGTGGTATGCCCGCCGCGCCGGACGAAGAGACTGGAGACGTGCCAGTCCCCGGCTCGGTTCTGTTCAATCGCGATGTCTTCGATGGTGGCTTCGCCGCCGCCGTCCGCGAGGACGACCTTACTGTCGAAGAGTTCTGCGACAACCAGCATCTCGGCCCCGCGCTGCTGGAAGCGGCGCAGGTTCACCAGCCCGGTGCAGATGATCTGGCTGGGGTCCATGGAAGTGATCCTGGTGATCGGCACAAATACCCGTTTTTTGCCCGGAACCTCGACGACGATTCCCACAGCCTGCGGCGGCCGGCCCGCGCCGCGGTCCAGGACGACGGCGTCGCGAAGGCGGCCCAGACGGTCCCCGAGGGGGTCAAAGACATCCAGACCGAGCAGCCGTGCGATGAAGACGCGGGTAGGGTTTGTGCTCACCCTTCTCAGGTTACTTGGCAGTGGCTGGATCGTCGTATTGCGGCGGCTCTAATGGGCCGGTAAAGAGCAGCCGGCGTTCACTGCGAGCGATACATTCGCCCACAACCGGTCCAACTGCGAAAGAATGATGGAATGTCGAACCTATTTGGTGGATCACCGCAGCGGGACCTGGGGCGCAACCTGCCCCGGGGAGAACTAGTGGGACGCTACACCGCGTACCTGGACGCACAGAAGGCCGTGGATTATCTGGCTGACTCCAAGTTCCCTGTCCAGCACGTGTCGATTGTCGGTAACGAGCTGAAATCGGTGGAACGGGTAACCGGGAGGCTGTCCTACCCGAGGGTGGCGCTGTCCAGCGCCGCGACCGGCGCCTGGTTCGGCCTCTTTGTGGGACTTGCCCTGATGCTGTTCGGCGGCGGGGACTCCTACATTTCACTCATTCCCTCGATGGCGCTGGGTGCCGTCTTCTGGCTGCTCTTCGGCGTGCTGGGCTACGCCTTCCAGCGCGGCCGGCGCGATTTCACGTCCACGAGCCAGGTCATTGCCACCAGCTACGACGTTGTGGTGGCATCGGAGGTGGCCAACGAAGCCCGGAGACTGCTCCAGCAGCTGCCCATGGTGGGGCAGAGCGGTCATCCCGCGCCGCCGCAGGGACAGCCGCCCTACCAGCAGCCGCAGGGACAGCCGCCTTACCAGCAGCCGCAGGGGCAGCCGCCCTACCAGGGCGCCCAGGGTCAGGCACCCCAGCAGGGACCGGCCCCGCAGCGTCCTTCCACATGGGCCGATCCCTACGGCACCCGCGGAGCCGGCGCCGGGGAAGCCGTGCCCAGCGGGTCCGGAGCACACGCCGCGACGGCACCGGGGCAGCCCTCCGATCAGCAGCCCGCT